>NZ_DIMV01000084.1:0-10985 GCF_002425715.1 Mesotoga sp. UBA5557 | reverse complement strand
AAAAAACTTTCATCGCCGTAGAGCTCCTAGTAAGAGAGGTTCTTGGTTGTTGTAAGAGCAAGAAAAGAAGCACCAAATTCGTTTCGCCCGAAATTCTTCCCCCTCATGTCATCCCGTATAGCCTGTTCTGAAAAGCTTGCCCCAAAATGTTCCTGTTTGGGGGTTCCTGTTCAGGGATTCTGTGGGGTCTCATCTCGCCCGTATCGCGCGCTATCTAAACCCTATAGAGGCGACAGGAACGAGGTTAGAGGTAAGAAGATCAAGATCTTCCCGCTCTTCCAACCTCTTTCCTCTGGCCTCTTACATCTTCTCTGACCAAGAACCTGGACGCACAGCGTCGGAACTAAGGACTGCCCTTCTCCCGCTTTTCCAAGGACGGGTCCATGCTCTTGGTAAGTACGAGGGACGGTTCTTCGCACTCTTCCAGCTCTTGCGAGACCCTAGACCCCAACCCCGAGACCCGGTTTGCCTCGGGCGCGGAGAGATCACGTAGCAGAAAAAATCGTTCGTGTTCTCGCAAAGTTTACGAATTTTCTTTCTTTCTTCGTAGACACTGGCCGTTTATTGCAGTAGAATATATTTCGCATGCGAAATATTCGGACTCTAAGTATTCGTATGCGAAAGTTCTGAAAATGTAAGAAGAAGGTGGTTCTGTTGGAAGAAAGCTCAAGAATAGAAGAGATGCTGACAGCGATCAAGCGGATCGTGTCTCTCATAAAGCAGAATTTCGAAAGGGATTTCAAGAAGATGCACGTAACCCAATCCCAGATCCTTGTTATGAGAGTACTCAACCAATACGGCGATATGAAGATAAGCGATATAAGCAGGGAGCTAGATCTCTCAAACAGCACGGTGTCGGGGATAATCGACAGACTCGTCGAAAAGAAGATCGTCAAAAGAAAGAGAAGCGAAGAGGACAGGCGAATAGTTATGATAAGTCTTGCGGAAGAGTATTGCAAACCCGTGAAGAAACAGCTCAATGCCTTTGCCAATAAGATGAGAAGGGCATTGTCTACGACAACTGAAGAAGACCTTGATTCTATCATGCAAGGTCTTGAGAAGCTGGAGAGGATACTCGAAGAATCGCAAGAATACAAAGAAAGAGGACGAAGCTGATGCTCAAACTTATAAGATACCTTAAACCCTATACTGTCTTCATCATCGTCGCGGTGGCATTGCTCTTCGTTCAGGCCATGACAGAACTGGCACTTCCAGATTACATGTCGAATATCGTAAACGTCGGTATTCAGCAGGGCGGTATCGAAGACGCTATTCCTGAGGCCATAAGCAAAGAGGCCTTCGATAACGTCTCGCTTTTCATGAGCGGAGAAGAGAGGCAACAAGTCCTGAGCTACTACGATCTCATAAACAAAGACTCGGCGACTTATGAAGAAAACCTCAAGAAGTACCCTTTGCTGGAGAGCAAAGATGTTTACGTCCTGAAAAGTGAAGAGATTGAAGACCGACAGGCTCTCAATCTGCTCTTCGGCAAGGCCCTCATGGCGTATTCTGGAATCAAGAACGGCATGACCGGGGCAGCTGGGACCTTTACACCCCCGGACGGCTTCAACATCCCCGAAGGTGCAAACGTCTTCCTGCTGCTGCGGCTCATGCCGGAAGCCCAGAGGCTCGAAATGCTAAGTCAGGTTGACAGCATGGTCGAAGTCATGGGTGAAAACATCGTCAACCAGTCGGGTGCACTTGCCGTGAAGGAAATCTACGAGGAGCTTGGCGTGGACACCGAAAAATTGCAGAGCGGCTATGTGCTCCGCACCGGTTTAGTCATGGTTCTCGTGACCTTGCTTAGCGCGCTGAGTACCATCATGGTCGCCTTCATCGCCTCGAAGATAGCTGCTGCCTCGGCGAGATCGATGAGAAGAGACGTTTTCGAGAAAGTGGAAAACTTCTCGAACTCTGAATTTGCAAGGTTCTCTACGGCTTCGCTCATAACTAGAACGACAAATGATATTACCCAGATACAGCTCGTGATTGTTCTCATAATTAGAATGGCATTCTACGCCCCAATCATTGGTGTCGGAGGAGTCATGAGGGCTCTCGAGAAGAGCACCTCCATGTCCTGGATCATAGCGCTCGCCGTCATCATAATGCTAGGCCTTGTGGGAATCGTTTTCGTCATAGCCCTTCCGAAATTCAAGAAGATGCAGAAGCTTATCGATAGGCTGAATCTCGTTACAAGGGAACACCTCTCCGGCCTCATGGTTGTCAGAGCCTTCAACACCCAGAAGTTTGAAGAAGAGAGATTCGACTCCGCTAACAAGGACTTCACAAGAACCAACCTATTCGTAAACCGGGTGATGGTAGTGATGATGCCGGCGATGATGTTTGTTATGAACGGGACCATGCTCCTCATCGTCTGGGTGGGCGCGCACCAGATAGAGGCCTCGACGATGCAGGTTGGAGACATGATGGCCTATATACAATACGCCATGTTGATCATCTTCGCCTTCCTCATGTTGACGATGACGTTCATCATGATCCCAAGGGCCTCCGTTTCGGCAGGTAGAGTCTCTGAAATCCTAGAGGTTGATCCCCAGATAAAGGACCCCAAGAACCCGAAGAAATTCGGCAGTGATTTCAAGGGAACTGTCGAGTTCAAAAACGTCTGCTACCGTTTCCCGGGAGCCGAGAAAAATATCCTGAACGACATAAGCTTCACGGCCCTTCCCGGGCAGACGACGGCGATTATAGGCTCGACCGGCTCGGGAAAGTCGACTTTGCTGAACATGATACCGAGGTTCTACGATGTCTGCGGCGGCCAGGTGCTTGT
The DNA here is from genome assembly GCF_002425715.1 of Mesotoga sp. UBA5557. Classification (NCBI taxonomy): domain Bacteria; kingdom Thermotogati; phylum Thermotogota; class Thermotogae; order Kosmotogales; family Kosmotogaceae; genus Mesotoga; species Mesotoga sp. UBA5557. Next base: position 8,197 of record NZ_DIMV01000084.1, on the reverse strand, counting down.
TGACGGAATAGACATCCGGGAAGTGAACCAGCATGAACTGAGAGAAAAGATAGGCTACGTCCCCCAGAAGGGTGTACTGTTCAGCGGAACCATAGAATCCAACCTGAGATACGCCGACGAGACGGCCTCTGAAGAAGAAATTGAAAGGGCTGTCGAAATCGCCCAGGCCGCCGAATTCATAACCGCGAGAGAAGAAGGATATGACGCAGCCATTTCCCAGGGCGGTGCGAACGTATCTGGAGGGCAGAAGCAGAGGCTTTCCATAGCCAGGGCGCTGCTGAAGAAACCGAAAATACTCCTCTTCGACGACAGCTTCTCTGCACTTGACTTCAAGACAGACGCTGCGCTGAGAAGAAGACTGAAGCAGGAAACGGGAGATAGCACGATGATAATAGTCGGCCAGAGAATTGCGACGATAAAAAATGCCGATCAGATACTTGTTCTTGACGAGGGCAACCTTGTTGGAATCGGCAAGCACCGCGAACTGATGAAAAGCTGTCAGATATACAGAGAGATCGCACAATCACAGCTTTCAGAGGCAGAATTAGCATGAGTAGTGATAACAGAGAAAAGGGTAGAGGTCATCGAGGTCGCGGCGGAGGTCCGATGGGCCCCGGCATGATGCGTGCGGGAGAGAAAGCCAAAGACTTCAGAGGAACGCTGAAAAAACTCGTTCAATACCTTAAGAAGTACCAGATCCTGATAATCATAGTGTTCTGTTTCGCGGCGGCCGGCGCTCTTTTCTCCATCATGGGGCCGAAGATACTCGGCACGGTGACAACGGAAGTCTTCGAAGGAATAATGGCCAAGATCACCGGAACTGGCGAAGGAATAAACTTCGACTCGATAGCTAGAACCATGTTTATTCTTCTCGGACTGTACGCACTTAGCGCTCTGTTTATGTATATCCAGGGATGGATAATGTCGGGCATATCTGCGAAGGTCACATACAAATTCAGGGAAGAAATCTCCCATAAGATAAACAGGCTTCCCCTCAAATACTTCGACAAGAGCTCCCAGGGAGATGTCCTGTCAAGGGTAACCAACGACGTCGACACCATAAGCAGAACGCTAAACCAGAGTTTGAGCCAGATCATAACGTCCATCACGACAGTAGTCGGGGTCATCATAATGATGTTCACGATAAGCTGGCAGCTCACGCTGATAGCCTTGCTAATACTGCCTGTCTCGATGGGACTCATCGCCTTTGTGGTTAAGTTGTCTCAGAGATACTTCAAGAAGCAGCAAGAGTATCTCGGAAAGGTAAACGGCCACGTAGAGGAGATGTACGGAGGTCACGTCGTCGTAAAGGCCTTCAACGGAGAAGAGAAAAGCATAGAAACCTTCGACAAACTGAACGCTGAACTGTACGACTCCGCCTGGAAATCCCAGTTTCTCTCCGGTATGATGATGCCTATCATGACCTTTGTGGGCAATCTCGGATACGTCCTCATAACCATAATGGGTGGCTGGTTTGCCGTCAGAAATATGATCACGGTCGGTGACATCCAGGCTTTCATACAGTACGTGAGGTCGTTCACTCAGCCTATCGCTCAGATTGCCAACATCATGAACGTCTTCCAGCAGACGGCTGCGGCAGCAGAGAGAGTCTTTGAATTTCTGGAAGAGGAAGAGGAAATACCAGAGACAACGAACCCCGTCAATGGGGTTGATCATCACGGCCACGTTGAGTTCAGAAATGTCAGATTCGGATATGTCCCGGAAAAGACAATCATAAAAGACTTCTCCTGCGAGGTAGACAAGGGACACAATATAGCCATCGTCGGACCCACGGGAGCGGGAAAGACAACCATCGTCAAACTCCTGATGCGCTTCTACGACGTCAACTCTGGAGAAATACTCCTGGACGGCCACAACATAAAAGACTACACCCGACACGACCTGAGAGAAAACTTTGGAATGGTGCTCCAGGACACCTGGCTCTACAATGCCAGCATCTGGGACAACATAAAATACGGAAGGCTTGACGCAACGGATGAAGAAGTACTGGCAGCGGCTAAGGCTGCTCACGTCGAGTCATTCATTCACACCCTCCCCGAAGGCTACAACCTCGTGCTGAACGAAGAGCAGACCAACATCTCGCAAGGCCAGAAGCAGCTGATAACGATAGCCCGGGCAATCCTGGCAGATCCTAAGGTCCTCATACTCGACGAAGCAACCAGTTCAGTCGACACAAGAACAGAAGCCCTGATACAGCAAGCCATGAAAAACCTTATGAGAAACAGGACAAGCTTCATGATTGCCCACAGACTATCAACAATAAGAGATGCCGACCTCATACTCGTCATGAACGAAGGCGACATCGTCGAACAGGGAACCCACAAAGAACTTCTCGCACGTGGCGGTTTCTACGCCGAGCTTTACACCAGCCAGTTTGAAAGCGACTTCGTAGAGGCTGTATAAGCAAGAGAGAAACAAATCTCAATATCAAACCAATCCGGCGGGCCCTCAGCCCGCCTTTTTCTGTCTCTACAATGTTGCGCTCTCCTGAACTATAAACACTGTCCCTGATACTTCTGACTGGATTTGGTCTAGTAAATGGTGCAAATATCGAGATGTCGGCCAGAAGTACGAGAATGACGGAAAACAAGAAAAGACTGACATCATATTGAGCCTGCCCTGAAATGCTCCTGTTCAGGGTCATCCCGTACAGGTACCCTGAACAGGTGCACCCATCAGGGTAGGCTCTACGAGATGGCGGTTGTGAGAGATCTCCACAGCAGGAGGTTTACAGGGAAGTTGGAAGGTTTGTGAAGCTTGAAATGATAGAATTGATTTGGTGAAGTATATGGCTCTAAACTTGCGGAATACATGTTTCTGGGATGTGGATGTTAAAGAGCTTGATAAGGAGAAGGACAAGTTCTTCATTATTTCCAGGGTTCTGGAGTACGGAACGATGGAGGATGTTGTCAATCTTCTCTCTGAATATGACTCGGCCGAGATCGCGGGGGTAGTTAGAAGAAGCAGAATAATCGGCAGGGTGACCGCAAATTTTTGGAGCCTTATTCTGAATATTCCTAGATCGGAGATAACTAAATGCTTAGAAGCGGGAAACTCTCATCAAAGACGCTGAATCTTCTAAATATTCTTGAGAGTAAACTCACTGATTTTTATCTTGCAGGGGGCACGGCTCTGGCGATGTACTATGAACACCGTGTGAGTTTCGATTTGGATTTCTTTACAGCTCAGCCTTATTGGCCAGAAGTATTGTTGGAGTATTTGAAGCAGTTTGGTGTTTTGGTGGAGAAAGTAAGGGTTCAGACAGGGACCCTTGAAGCTGAAATTGACGGTGTTCGGACAAGCTTTTTTGAATACCATTATGCACTAATTGAACCTTTCAACAAGTATGGGTCTCTGGATGTGGCTTCGGTAATCGATATCGCCGCCATGAAGCTTAGCGCTATTGCCGCAAGAGCAGAGAAAAAGGACTACTTCGATCTCGCAGAAATCCTGAAGAGAGAGTCTTCGGAAAGAGTTCTTCAAGCTTTTGTCAAGAAGTATGGTAGAGAAGTCGATCTGTACCATATAGTAAGGGCTGTAGCTTTCTTTGATGATGTAGAGGACTCCCCGGATCCATTAGGAGCAGTCCTTACCTGGAAAGAAGTCAAGCAATCTCTGAAAGTGAAAAGCAAAGAGCTATTCGATGTGGCGAAGAGCTTAGTTAGGCTAGATCGTGATTAAGAAAAGGCTTCTTCGCAATGCTTGCATACCCTCCAGATCCTTAATGATATTGCCTCACAGAGATTCTATAGAACCTGCCAATTACCTTCGGTGCAAGACAATGAGGTGTGTCGGCTGATTACATCATTACTGTGGATATTCAGGAAGCCCTTCACCATGTCATCCAGTAGAGCCTGCCCCAATATGCCCCTGTTTGGAGCTCCTGTTCGGGATTCTGAGGGGTCTCATCTCGCCCGTATCGCGCGCTCTCTAAACCCTATAGAGGCGACAGGAATGAGGTTAGAGGTAAGAAGATCAAGGTCTTCCCGCTCTTCCAACCTCTTCCCTCTGGCCTCTTACATCCCCTCTGACCAAGAACCTGGACGCGCAGCGTCGGATGAACGTCTCATTCAGGGGCGTTTTGGTTCAGCTCAACAGGATAGACGAAAAGGAATCAGAGAAAGATATTCAGAAGCTTTTTCTTCTTTTCAAGAATGGGTTCTCGTGCATTCGTAGATAAGACTCGAGTTTGCCAGGTGGGATGATCTACATCTGACCTGCCGAATTGAGCTTTCACCGCAGTTTTATCGTGCCGTACCTGGATAGCCATTCGACGGCGTCCCTTAACGATTCCGAGACCTTTCTGGGATTGTGGCCCAATAGTTTCGTAGCTTTTTTGTGAGAATATTTGTAGTTTCTGGTGAGTGTGTGTACTGTATAAGGAGTGAAACAGGCTTTGGTCTTCGAGATCATGTAATACAGTGTGCTCAGGGCCGAAAGGACGTAAGCGCTAGTACTTTTCAAGAAGGTGTAGGTTTTCTTTCTACCGGTTATACGGTGCAGCATGTCCGTAAGCTCCTGTATCGTTACGCGCTCTCCGCCGAGAATGTAGACTTCGCCAGGCTTTGCCACTTTCGAAGCTGCGATCTCCGAACTCACCACATCGCGGACATCGACGAAGTCGAAAGAGCCATCGATCCCGACTCTCAACTTACCGCTTGCGAAGAGCCTTATCATGTTTCCCATTTCGGAAAGCTTGTAGTCGAAAGGTCCTATGATTCCCGTAGGGCAGAGCACGACTGCGTCCAGACCTTCCCTGGCTGCAGTTAGTACGCTCAGCACGGCCTCGGCCTTGGATTTCCCGTAGACCCCGCTAGTGCGGGCCGGATTGAACGGCACGTTTTCATCTATCATGCTTCCCGGTTCCAGCTCGGTGAAGGCGTGAATAGAGCTTGTATAGACCATCCTTCCCACCCGCTGAACCTTGCACGCGTGAATCACGTTTTCCGTGCCGCCTACGTTGACGCTTCTCACCTTTTTCTTCATGTTGGGCATTATGGATATGAGCGCTGCAAGATGATAGACTGTGTCGATTCCTTCACAGGCTCTGACCACAAACTCCCTGTCGCGTATATCGCCGTGGAGTATCTCCACTCTCTCCTGCTCGATCATCGAGGTATCTTCTCCAGGAAGGGCAACTGCCCTCACGGTTTCGCCTTTGATGACAAGCTCTCTGACGAGAACGTTACCAACGTGCCCGGTAGAACCGGTTACAAGTATCATGACTTTTCAGCTTTGCCTCCCTTCATCGGAATCCACGAGTTTTTCGTCTATAACGATCCGGGTTATTCTTTCGAACCCTTCGGTGATTATCGCAAGGTCTTCGGAACCAACTTTCTTTATGAACGTGGAGATCAACTTGGAAAAGTTCGCCAAAAAGCTTTCAAAGAAAGCCTTGCCACGCTCGGTTAGTGTAATCATTATCACCCGTCTATCTTCTTCAGAACGGACACGGGCAAGATAGCCCTTGTTCTCCATATCGTCCACAAGAACGGTGATATTGCTCTTTGTCATCGAGTACTCCTTCGCAAGTGAGGACATGCTCCGGGGCCCTTTGAGCGCAACAAACAAAAGGATATAGAGCTCGATTGTCTTCATCTCTTCGGCCTCTATGGTGAAAGAAAAGAACTTTGTGAAGTTCCTGACAAGATCGAACACAGACTCAAGTATCTTTTCAGGACTTATTCCCTCGCCTTCCACATTCATCGTGCACCTCCTATGAAGTAATTATAACAGTCTAAGAAATTAATTGTTTAGATATTTTACTATACATAAACATAACTTTCAAAGAAATCATAGTACAATTCTGTAAAGGGGGCAATCCATATGATTAGCCGAAGGATTTCTATCCTTATAATAACTCTGTTTGCCATCATCACGATAGTAATGGGGCTCTTCATTCTAAGAGTTGAAATAAACGTTTCAAGCGAATTTCTTCTACCAGAGAAATCTCCTTCGAGAGAAAACATGAGAATGATGGAGAATCTTTTCGGAAGTGAAAAGCAGATTATCATTGTAGTTAAGACAGACGGTCTCTTCAAGGAAGACAATTCACTAATGATTTATGATTTCCTGCAAAAGCTCTCTACGATCGAGGGAGTGGTGGGTTACAACTCCTATCAGGATGCGGCAAAGGTTAGTTTGATTGGTGGGACAAACGTCCAACCTTATTTCGAGAAAGGGATCCCCAAGGATAACGCTCGCGAGATTCTGCAGAACCCGCTCTATCTCGACAACCTTCTAGACGAGAATGGAGAGGTCGCGCTCATTCCGATAAATGTAACCGAGAGCGTAGATGTCAAAACGATCCTGAAAGTTGCAGGCGAGTCGCTGGAGGGCATGGAGTTCTACGCCAGCGGAGAGCCGATTATCGATGAAGAGCTCTACGGTTCAATACTGTCGCTTTTGGTTGTATATCCCCCAATTCTCTTCGGCCTAATCTGCTTCATCTACTTCCTGAGGCTCGGAAGCATTCGGGCAGCAGTCATCCCTTCGATTCTATCAATCATCGCGGCTGTCTGGGCCTACGGCTTTGGCGTGATGATAGGCTTGGATATCAACATTCTCACCTCAACGGTGGGCCTTTTCATAGTTATAATCTCCTCGTCTTATGGGCTCCATTTCATAGATCGATACATCACTAACAGAAAGTTTCTGGATAGAAATCTCGCGTTGAAGCGAACAGTACATGAGGAGCTTATTCCCGTCTTCCTATCGGCGCTTACGACAGCAGTCGGCTTTCTAACATTCTTGGTGAGCAGTCTGGAGGCCTTCAGGCAACTGGGAATTATGGTCTCTATCGGTATTATGATGAGTTCGGCGCTCGTTCTCATAGCTCTTCCTGCCGCTCTCTATTTCATCGACCTCCCTGCGGTGAATAGAAGACTGAGGTTCAAGGGTCCCACAGGAGAGAAGGCAAAGAAGATTGAAATGGTTGCACTTATAGCTATAATTGCTTTCGCAGTCGTTTCGCCATTTCTGATTTCCAAAATCGAGCGGAACTTCGACCAGTTCGACTATTTCGAGAAGAGTTCCTCAATCGTGAAATCAGCCGAAACCATAAGAGATGAGTTCGGCTGGAACATGCCTTTTTACGTCATTCTTGACAAGAACAGCCTCTACACAGGCGCAGATGCACAAATCATTTCGAACCTCATTTCCGACATTAACATGCTCGAAGAAGTCAGGGGCGTTTCATCCATAATGGATGTTTGCAGTGCTTTCGGAATCCCCCTTCCAATACTCCAGATAGCTGCTCGCAACGGAGATCTGCCCGTGCAGCAATATATGGTCGGCAATTCGCTGCGCTTACTCGTCAAGACTCCAAATACCGACGCAGTAAGCTCCCAGCGTCTCGAAGATGACTTGAAGGAAATTCTAGAGGATTATCAGCAGTATAGTCCTTACGTTGCTTCGCCGCTGTTGATAATCTCCGGGGTTAACAACGAAATACTGCGCAGTCAGGTAAGCACAATCTTATGGGCTCTAGTAGTCATCACCTTGCTCCTCATAGTCGTTTTCAGGTCATTCAAACTGGCTCTAGTGTCTGTTCTTCCGATCGCCTTGTCTGTACTCTTCAACTTCTCTTATATGGCGATACTGGGCATAAAGCTGGAAATCTCTACTGCTATCGTTTCCGGGGTCCTTCTCGGAATGACAATAGACTACGCGATTCACCTGATCAACAGATTCATAGAGACCAAAGATATCTACAGGGCAAGACAAGAGGTCACACCGGCGATACTTTCCAATACAATAGCTCTGGCTGCAGGCTTTTCATCGCTGATATTCGCGCCTTTGAAGTTGTTCTCAGGACTTGGGTTGCTTCTCGCCATAGGAATGGTCACCGGCGCCATACTCACTCTCACAATCATTCCGAAAATCGTCTCCAAATGGAATATGTCTACGCATTGATTCTTCTTCATAAAATAGCGAGATGAAAGACAGACTGATGACGCACAAGCGCCGGTAGCGTAGCGGGTCCGAGGTTCCGGTGTGTCAAGATAAGCCGAACGCTGCTCAAAACAACGTTGTCCGTCAACGGTCCACTGCCCACCGGAAAGAAGCAGTTCCAAGTTCCACGTTGTCAGTTGCAAGCAGAAGAAATAGTTGTCCGTTGTTGGTTATTGGTGACCCGTCATTCATCAAGACCCACAGCCCAGATTGTGACCAAGAT
>NZ_DIMV01000009.1:0-6427 GCF_002425715.1 Mesotoga sp. UBA5557 | reverse complement strand
ACGGATCCTCGCTCTTGGACGGCTTACGGAGGACGTTTCCTCAAGGCGTTCAGCGGTTCATACGGAACCGGTCAGTGTCTATTCTCGCAAGAGCCTACTCCCCGATGCCCAAGCGGGGACTAAAGATCAAGAACGTAGAGGTGACTAAATCGAGTCAATTTGGTAATGATGACTGATTCTGGAACTAAGGAATAAGATAATCGAACTCAAGAAAAGATGATGTGGGTTATGATGTGTCTGCTAATGTGTCAAGTAGCTTCCAGGCCATTGTAGTACGACATTGCTTTTCGTATGTCGCCGGCGATCAAGTCTTTTGCAGCAGAAACCGCAAGATCTACAGCCTTGCTTGCTTTGGCGTACTCTTCATCGCTGAATTTCCCGAGAACGTAGTCGACCATGTCTCCATGTTCCGGAAGCGGCCCAACACCGATTCTGATTCTCGGGAATTCCTTTGTCCCAATTTCCGAAATGACGGACTTCACGCCGTTGTGGCCGCCATCTGAGCCGTTCTCTCTAATTCTTATTCTTCCAAGAGGAATCCACACATCGTCATACACAAGAGTCAACGTGTCGCCTTCGCTGAAGTTGATATCCTTCATGAGTAATCTTACAGCGACACCGCTTAGGTTCATGAAGGTGAGAGGTTTCGCTACATATACCTTCGTCTGCCCCTCAAGAAGATAAGCATCGTAGAGTCTCTTCTGAATAGTCTTTCTAAGCCCTTGTTTGATCATTTGATCAACGAATAGAAAACCCACGTTATGTCTCGTGAGCGCATAACGTGGGCCAGGATTTCCCAGTCCAACAAAGAGAAACACTCTTTATTCCTCTTCTCCCTCTTCTTTCTTTCCCTTGTTGATTACTTCGGGCTCAACGTCTTCCTCAAGCTCTTCTGCTTCCTCTTCTTCAACTTCCTTTGCAACTCTTGGAAGCGCTATCAGCATAATTGCGTCTTCGTCGTCAAGCAAGGGCTTTATTCCCTCAGGGATGTCCAGATCCTTTACTCTTAGAACATGACCAACGTCTAATGAACTCACATCAACGACAATCTCTTCCACGATATCTTTCGGAAGAACGGAAACCGGAAGCTCGTTGACGATATGATCAACTATTCCTCCCTTTTCTACTCCCATCGGTGTGCCTACCAACCTGATCGGAATACGGAGCTCCATCTTATGACCACTGGAAGGAACAAAGAAGTCGAGATGAATAACCGAGTCAGTAACCTTGTCTCTCTGCACTCCCTTCAGGAAGGCATGGTATTCCTTTCCATCCAGAGTAAGAACGATCGAAGATGTCTCCGCTACTCTTTTCATGATTCTCAAAACCTCAACCTTATCCAGGCTAATGGAAATAGTCTCCATTTCTGCCCCGTAAATCACTCCAGGAATCTTGCCCTCAATAAGCAGGGTCTTTGCTTTCACTTCACCGTTGCGGGGTTCAGCAACGAGATTAATTTCGTGCATTTGTTTCCCTCCTCTATCTGAACAAAATACTCACCGACAGATTCTTTCTGACTCGGGTCAACGCTTCTGCCAGAAGCGGTGCAATCGACAGCATCAATATGTTTTCGGGAAGATCGTCGTGGAATATCGTATCTGTGATGAAGACCTTCTCGATCTCCGAGTCTGCAATTATGTTCTTCGCATCGCCGGAGAAGACCCCGTGAGTCGCACAAGCATATATCTTGCCCGCACCGTTGGATTTTAGCATCTTGGCTGCCTCTACCAGTGAACGACCGGTGTCAATTATATCATCAAAGATTATTGCTGTCTTTCCCTCGACATCGCCGATTATGTGAACCATTTCGGCCTCATTGTCCCTCGGTCTTCTCTTGTCGAGAATCGCCATAGGAACGCCAAGTTTCGCAGCGAACTTGCTGGCACGTTTGACTCCGCCGATATCAGGCGAGATCACTGCCATTTCGTCTCTATTAAACGCACCTTCACTGAAGAACTTCAGAAATGCAGGAAATGACCAGAGATTGTCCACGGGAATATCAAAAAAACCCTGTATCTGCTCTGCATGCAAGTCTATAGTTATCAGTCTTCCCGCCCCAGACGTTGTGAGAAGATTCGCGACAAGTTTTGCTGTTATCGGGTCTCGGCCTCTCGCCTTTCTGTCCTGTCGTGCGTAACCATAGTAAGGAATCACCGCGGCAATTGAATGGGCCGAAGCACGTCTAAAAGCATCGATCATAATAAGGAGTTCCATAAGGTTCTCGTTGGCCGGACTACTGGTTGACTGGATAATGAAGATGTCATGACCTCTAACCGTCTCATCGATCTTCAGATTAATCTCCCCGTCGGAGAACCTCTTTGTTCTGCAATCTCCAAGCCTGATTCCAAGGTGTTTCGCGATTTTTTCGGCTAGCGGAAGACTCGCAGAACCGGCGAAAACCTTCATCTCGTTCGTCTGGTACGGCATCAGTTTTTCTCCTCCTGCCCTCTATTTTTTGGATATCTTCCTTCTTTCACGACTTGTCTGGCTCTGCCGAACGCAAGCGAGTCAGGTGGAACATCTTCAGTAATAGCTGAGCCGGCAGCGGTTACAGAGCGTTCGCCTATCTTCACCGGGGCGACCAGAGATGTGTTGCTGCCTATGAAGGCGCCGTTACAAATCTCCGTCTTATGCTTGTTCTTTCCGTCATAGTTACAGGTGATCGTACCTGCGCCAATATTGACATTCTCTCCTACATTCGTATCACCTAGATAGGTCAAATGCTGGGCCTTCGACCCTTTCCCGAGAACCGTCTTCTTGAGCTCGACGTAATTACCTACATGAGCGTTGTTCATCACAACGGCTCCCGGCCTCAACCTTGAAAAGGGACCGACTCTCGCTCCAGAACGGATCTCTGCGGAGTCTACTTCGGAGCGAATTATCTCTACGTCGTCTTCAACGATCGCATTCTCAATTCTTGTCATCGGACCTATCAAGCAGTTATCGCCGATACGTGTCTTTCCGGTTATGAAGACCATAGGCTCGATTACCGAGTCAATACCGATTTCAACGTCCGGACCAATATAACACGTCTCCGGATCAACCATCGTCACTCCGTTTCTCATGTGTTCTTCGTTTATTCTTTTCTTAGCTATTCTGGTTATTTCGGCCAACTGAATTCTGTCGTTTACGCCAAGAACTTCATCGGTATCTTCTACAACGATAGTATCTGCCCTTTCAGCCATCGCCACCGTATCGGTAAGATAGTACTCCTTCTGATCGTTGTCGTTAGACAATCTTTTAACTGCATCTCTGAGAAAGCTTCCCTTAAACGCGTAAATTGCCGTGTTCACTTCATCTATCTTTCTCGTCTCTTGATCGGCGTCCCTGTGTTCAACTATTCTGATCTTGTCTCCGGTTTTCACGACTCTTCCATAGCCGGTGGGATCTGCAGGTTTCATAGTGAGAAAGACAACATCATAATCACCATTTCTTCTAGTCAAAATTAGCTTTTCCAGAGTGGAAACTCTCACCAAAGGTTCGTCTCCCGCCACAACGACGACCTCTTCGTCATCGAGGTATTCGGCCGCCGTCATAACCGCATGCCCGGTGCCGAGCTGAGGGATCTGCCTGACAGAGAGAACATCTTCATCGAGGACAGCTTCTACTCTATCCGCTTCAAAACCCGTTACGACAACTATCCTGTCTACACCTGCCCTTCTCAGGGAAGCGGCAACCCAATTGATCATAGGTCTATCGATGATCCTGTGAATAACTTTTGGAAGTCTTGACTTCATTCTCTTTCCCTGACCAGCAGCAAGTATTATTCCAGTCATAAACAACTACCTCCCCGAAAGGTTTCAATTGGATGTATGAATACGGCACAATTATATAGCACCCGTAAGGAAAATAGCAGCTCTATAAGAAACAGATGGCTTTTCTAACGGAAACTCTATTCGAAGAGCGCAGCAACTTCCTTGAGACTCTCGATTATCGGAATTCCCTGAGGACAGAGCTCTTCGCAACGTCCACACTCGATGCAGTTCGAGGCTCTACTCTCTTCCTTGATAAATCTCAAATAGGCATTCTTGTGGTCCTCGATGCTGTCAAACATGTATGCATCATTGAAGAACTCCAGACAACTTGGAATCGCCACACCGTTAGGGCATGGCATGCAATAATTGCAGCCGGTACAGTTCACTCTTATACTCTTTTTGTATTCTTCGCTGACCCTTTCGACGATAGCAAGTTCTGAAGCAGATAAGGAATCGGGAAGAGCCTCTCTGGCCGTTGCAATATTCTCCTTAACCTGATCCATGTTCGACATCCCGCTGAGCACAACACCGACGGCAGGATCATTCCAGACCCATCTAAGCGCCCAGGCGGCAGGCGATCTCTCAATCCCTGTAGACCGCCAAATTGAAAGGATATCCTCCCGTACATTTGATGCGAGCTTCCCTCCACGAAGAGGTTCCATAACAACGATTCCTATCCCCTTACCGGCCGCATATTTCAGGCCTTCAAAGCCCGCCTGATGCTCTGTATCCAGGAAGTTGTACTGAATCTGACAAAACTCCCAATCGTAGGAATCGATGATCTCCTTGAAAACATCTACAGTGTCGTGAAAAGAGAACCCGATATGTTTGATTCTTCCGCTGGAAAGGGCGGAATCCATGAAATCGAAGATATCGTGTTCCGTGAGATTCTTCCAGAATCTCTTGTTTAGGGAATGTATTAGGTAGAAGTCGATCACGTCAGTTCTCAAACGCTTCAACTGCTCATTGAGATAGTAGTCCATGTCTTCCCTGCTCTTGATCAACCAACTCGGAAGCTTGGTTGCAAGATGAACCTTCTCTCTGTAGCCATTTTGAAGAGCATGTCCGACAAAGGGTTCGCTCTGGCCATTATGATATCCCCAGGCGGTGTCGACATAGTCAACACCATTGTCGATAGCGAACCTAAGCATTCTCGTAGCTTCCTCAACATCTATAGACTGCTCGTCGAGCGTTGGGAGTCTCATACAACCGAATCCCAGGGCAGATACTTTCTCTCCCGTATTTCCAATCTCTCTGCGAATCATCGTATTACCTCCGAAAGAAAATTGAAGATTACTGTAGGTACACTCTATTCTACAATATCTGCGCCTGGTTTTCGAATTTCGCCTTTGCTAGTCCAGAGGATCGTAGATCCTCTTCTCGCCTTCAAGTGCCCTGATTTCAGATATCTCCTGAGTGACCTCGAGCGTACCCGCGTACTTCCCGTCGTTGTCTCTCAACGCAAAGTATCTTATATGAACCATTTTAGGTTCGAGGTTAAGCCAGAATTGAGCAACGTCTCTTGTTCCACTCTTGAAGTCAGAAAGAATCTTCTCAACAATATGGGCACTCTTCTGAGGATGGCAGTTCTGAACCTTTCTGCCGATTATCGCTCTCGTCCTTGTGAATATTCTTTCCTTTCCTTCGCTGAAATACCGAACTACATCGTTTTCGTCAACGTAAGTAATGTCGAATGGAAGGTTGTTAAGAAGCATCCTGAGCTGGTCGACTTTCAATAAACCGCTTCCCAGGTTCACAAGGCCTTCGACACTCTGCTCTTCAGGTTCGACCGCCGATGGAGCAAATGGCATTGGCTCGAAAGCGAAGTATCCAATCTCGTCGAACTGAGTTCTGACTTCCTCCCACTCTTTCTCGGAAAGCAGTTTGAGCGAAGAGGGGAAGAGTATCTTGTGTTCCTTATAGATGTGGTTTGAAAAGATCTCTGAAATACCTATTGCCAATTCGTTTGTATTGCTTTGCCCATCCTTCAGATTCCTGATTTCATTTCCTAATTTCCTCCTCAGTTCTCTCACTTCATCGTGTTCCTTCCACATTATCGCAGGTGGTTGAACGAGGCCGTGTCTTTCAAGATACGGGAAAAGGACATTCTCTTCTTTAGAGAAATACGATTCAACAAGTTCAAAGTAATCAATCAGCGAAGATAGTCGCTTCACCTCTTCTTCTCCATACTTCCCTCTGCCGATCTTGGACGCGACATCCCGCAGCGCCTTAGACTTGTTAAGAATGTCTCTATGCTCTTCTATCAGAATGTGAAGAGGATGCCAGGGCTCGACATTGATATCGTCTTCGTCCAATGCCTCCTTAAATACGTCGAGATGAACGTTGCACATAAGCTGTATACTTTCGGGCGGCATCCCCTCTTCTACGAGCTTCTGCTCTACCTGTGCGATTTCGACCGGGGTTAATTCCCTCACAACTTTCATGAAATCTCCCCTTATGCTCTCGATGTTATCCGGATTTTCGTGCAGTCTCTTTATCAATCCTTTCAGGAATTCTTCTTTGTTAAAGAGCTCGCTCACTTCTTCACCTCCATGTCTTATAAATAGATCGTATCCTCTGAAACGGATTTCATCAGTAACATATGTTACATACCACGATTACAAAGCTCCATGAAGAACCTCTCAAAAGACACTGCTGAAATTAGACGCAAG
>NZ_DIMV01000040.1:0-11102 GCF_002425715.1 Mesotoga sp. UBA5557 | reverse complement strand
ATACAAATCGGCAAGAGAGGGAGCGCCAGTTATATTCGGATAATGTTTATCACGTCTATGGACAGAATCTTTCAGATAGAATGCATCGGGAAATGCTTTTTTGAAGCAGAGATGTGGTGAGGAGTTTGAAGCTTCCAAGGGTCTCGGTTATTATACCCGCGAGAAACGAAGAAAAGTTCATCGAGAGATGCGTTAAGTCATTTCTAGATTGCGACTACCCCGGAGAACTCATAGAGATAATCGTAGTTGATGGAATGAGTGAAGATGGAACAAGAGATATCGTGAACGAAATCTCAATACGAGACAACAGAGTATTGTTAATTGACAACGAAAAGAAGATAACTCCCGTTGCGATGAACTTAGGAGTGAAAGCTTCAACAGGGGAATACATATTCTTCAGCGGCGCACACAGCGAAATGCCATCTGACTACATCTCTAAATGCGTCCAGCATGCCATAGAAAGCGGTGCAGACAATGTGGGAGGAGTAGTGAAAACAGTACCCAGAGTCAAATCGTCCGTTGGGATAGCAATTTCGAAGGTTCTTTCCAGTCCGCTTGGGGTGGGAGGAGCCAAATTCAGGACGGGCGTTTGCAAACCCACAGAAGTAGATACTGTTCCTTTCGGTTGCTACAAACGAGAGGTTTTCGACAGAATCGGCTATTTCAATGAGCAGCTTGTTAGGAATCAAGACATAGAATTCAACTTGAGGTTGAAACGAGCGGGGGGAAAAATAATCCTCTTCGCTGACATTGAGCTTACCTACTATTCTAGATCGACTTTCAAAGAGCTCTGGAATAACAACTTTGGCAATGGCTTCTGGGTGATTGCGGGTTCTAGATATGCAAACATTCCGTTCTCATTAAGGCACTTAGCACCTTTAATTTTCGTATTGACACTGTTGATTGGTATCGTTTTCTGCGTGTTTTTCAGTATTGTGTGCATGCTTCTCTGGATAACTCTGGGTGTCTACTTGTTACTGATTCTGTATGAGTCTTTTAGTAGGGGAGAAAGCTTGAGTATTACACTTCTAATGATTTTAGCCTTTCCTATACTTCATTTTTCGTATGGAATTGGGTCGCTGTGTGCGATTATCTTTTCTGAGAGGGCAGCGGATTCATGAAGATCTGTCACATAACTACAGCTCACCCTGCTCTAGACGCAAGGATTTTCTACAACGAGTGTCAGAGTTTGAGTGCAAATGGCTATGATGTGGTGCTGATTGCACCAGGCGAAAGCAATTTTGAGAGAAGTGGAGTGAGAGTCCTTTCAATAAAGAGATCGAGGAGAGGACTTATTTCACGAATCGTAATGCCGTGGAGAGCCTTGCAGAAGGCTTTAAGAGAGAAAGCAGCGATATATCATTTCCATGATCCGGACTTCATTTTCGCTGCGCTATTCATGAAGTTACTGCGTAAGAAAGTGGTCTATGATGTCCATGAGCATTATGTGGAGGTGATTCCAGCGAGAATGGGAAGAAGGCCTGGAGGGTTGTTCTCAGCGATCCTGAGGTTAGTTCTTGAGACTATTCCTTCGAAGGCTTTCGATATGCTAGTTTTCCCAACTCAGTCTCTCTCAGAGGAGTATGGAAAGGCCAAGAGGAAGACCGTAATCATGAATCTCTTCCGTCTCGATAGTCTGGAAGAACATAGATCTGAAAGCAATGTCGGCAAGAAATATGATGTCATTCACCTGGGTACTGTTTCAAAACTGAGAATGAAGTTTATACTGGATGTCGTTTATCAACTTTCTCAACTGAGAAATGGTTTTACGTGGGTTTTTGTCGGTTTGTCTGCCGAGACAATTGAATGGGTTAAGTCGAGTAGTACGTACAGATCAATTCAAAGACACCTTGTATTGATGGAGAAAGTGGAACATTTGAAGGCATTGGAACTGGTGAGGTCATCTTCAGTAGGTTTCAATTATCATCCTCTAGAAAAGAGATTCCAAGTTGCAATTCCTATGAAGGTTTTTGAATATATGGCATATGGCTTGCCGGTAATAAGTACATCTCTTCCCGAACTGTCATCGCTTCTATGCGACCAGAAGGATTCAATCCTAGTCAAAAGTGATAAAGCCATAGACTACGCAGTCGCAATAAATAGCTTGCTCGATGACCCTGCTCGAATGGGCAGGATTTCGGCAGAAGCTCGACAAACTATTTTTGAGCGACTAAACTGGGAGAAGAGTGAAGAACCAAAGTTGCTTTACTCATATAGCAAGATTCTCGGAGGTAATTAGATGAAACGGTTGATTGTAAATGCCGATGGATTTGGTTTTACATTTGGAATAAACAAAGGGATTTTTGAAAGCGTTGCGGACGGAATCGTAACGAGCACTAGTTGCGTTGTCAATTTTCAAGCCATTGAAGAGGTTGGTAAACTTGCAAGTGAGTTCAAGCCCATAAGCATTGGAATCCATTTCAATCTCTCCGTCGGTTCCCCAGTTTGCAAACCCAAAGAGATTCCCTCTCTAATTAACGAAAAGGGCGAGTTCCATGGTGCCCACTTTTCTTCACTTATAATAAAAGGAAAGATAGTTGAAGAGGAAATGCTTAAGGAGCTTAGAGCACAAGCGAGGCTTCTCAAAAGCCAGGGGGTGAGAATCTCTCATTGGGATGGACACCAGAACAAGCATCTTTATCCACTTTTCTTCCGATGTGGGATGACTGTTGCAGAGGAGTTTGGGATTGAAGCAATTCGAACGCACAGACGCTATCTGTTTTCGTCGGAAAGCAAGAATCGCACGTGGGATTTAGTGAAGTACTATATATCTCATCCGAAGCAGATTGCGACGCATATTTACGCGAGAAGGAACACTAAAATGGCAGAGAAAAGCGGATTCAAAGCCGCTGATCGGTTGATTACACCTGCGTATCTTGATAGAAGCAAGAAGAGCAATCTCGAAACATGGGTCGCAATAATGAAAAGACTGCCCGAAGGAACGAACGAGATCTATTGTCATCCGGGTTATCCTGACGATACACTAAGGAAGTACGCAGTATATGTTGATGAAAGATTAGAAGAAGTCACTATCATGAAATCTGCTGAAGTCAAGAAAGCCGCCAGAGAAAACGGCGTGACATTGATTTCCTTCTGGGAGCTTTAGTTTTGAATTCCAACCAAAGAATCGGCTTTTGTGGAGATGTTATGCTTGCTCGGGGATTCCTGAAGGCTCAAAAAAGCAGAGCAATTGATTCCGTGTTGTCAAATGATATCTTGAGAAGTTTTTCAAACGTTGATTATGTGATTGCGAATTTGGAATCACCTATTAGCAGTGGCAATGAAAAGGTTGGCGACTTCTTCTTGCCTTTTGAACACGCTGAACTGCTTAAACATTTTGATTATTTGTCTCTTGCAAACAATCACATTTTCGATTGTGGTGAAACAGGTTTGGTGGAAACAATTGATACATTGAATGCATTGAATGTTGGATTTACAGGGGTTTACTCACGCTCGAAAGACTCTTTCTATCCAACAGTAATTACTTCCACTGCAGGAAATATTTCATTAGTCGGTTGCATAGAAGATTCTCTGTATCCGGAACTTGCAGAAACATCATTCTCAATTCTCAAGCTTTCTGATCTTCTGAATTCTATGCTCCTTGACGAACTTGAAAAGCGTGAAGATATAATCGCGAACGTTGTACTTCTGCATGCGGGCAAAGAGTTCACTCCATTTCCACCGAGGAAGCTAGTTGAATCTGCGAGACAGCTTTTGATCAAGGGAGCGGATCTAGTAATGATTAGTCATAGTCATTTCGCGAGTGGTTTTGAGCGTTTTGCAGAAAATGGAATGATCTTTTATGGTCTTGGCGATTTTATATTTGACGTTCCGGTATCAGGAAGAAAGACCTCAATCGTTCCTATATTTGAGATTTCCAAGAACGAATTATCATTCTCAGAAATAATATTCACAAAGAAGTCAAGCGACTTGACAGTGAACCTAGTTGAAGACAAAAAAGAGATCAGAAAGCTGAATCATAAGATCGAAAACTATAGCACTTTTATTTCAAAGAACCCTGGAGATTTGAGGATTAAAGTGATAAGCCAGCTGTATGTACTGAATTATCAAATTTCGAGAGTTATATGGATGATTAGAAGTGAAGGGCTCAGAACAACCTTTACGTTCTTATTAGATGTGCTGAAAAGATTAGTCAGAAAAGCATTCAAGCATTTGAGAGGCAAAGAATAATGAGTATTGTAGACGTCTACTCAAGACTACCCGCAGGATTAAGAGAGATGTTGGCCAATATCTATGCAAGAAGATTGCACAGAAAAAGGTTTGGCGGGGAATTTGGAAAGCTCCTCGAGTTTCTCGAGTACAGCCAGGATTGGAGCCGGGAAAGGTTAATGATCTTCCAATTAGAAAGGTTGCGAGAAGTCATAACAAACTCCTACGAAAATGTTCCGCACTTCAGGAAGCTGTTTCGAGATATCGATCTTCGACCCTCAGATGTTACTTCTCTAGAAATTCTGAAAGAGATTCCTATCATGACCAAAGAAATGATAAAAAGTGATCCTCGATCATTCATTAGCGAAAACATCAGAAGTATAAAAACGATCAAGGACTTCTCGAGTGGAACGACTGGAACAAAACTGGAATTCTTTCTGCCTCTAAGCCTTTACAGGTTGAATTTCGCTGCGCTCTGGCGATTCTATAGTTGGGCTGGAGTTCATCTGGGTGAAAAGAGGGTGACTCTGGGAGCTAGGGTAATTGGTGAGAGACCTCCTTACTGGATATACAATAAGAGTGAGCACCAGCTCTTATTGTCCATTCATCACCTGAATTTCAATACAATTTCATCCTATATTGAAAAGTTGACGGAATTCGAGCCGGTCTTCATCCAAGGGCACCCAACGGGAATCGAAATACTGGCAGATGAGATGTTGAGAAGAAGAGAGCAACTAAAGGCAAAAGCTGTCTTCACCACAGGTGAGACCCTTAGTGATACAGGTAGGGATAAGATCGAAAATGCTTTCGGGTGCAAAGTTTTTGAGTCCTATGGTGTCAGCGAATGTGTGGTTGCAGCGTTTGAATGTGAAAAGCACAATGGCTTACATGAGGCTCTTGAGTATGGTATCACAGAGTTGGAGAGTAGTGGTGAAGAAGGTTTCTATTCTGTAATCGGCACTTCTCTTTGGAACAATGCAATGCCGTTTATCAGATACAAAATCGAAGATCTAGTTGTGCCTTGCGAAAAAACTAGTTGTAGCTGTGGCAGAACCCTACCGCTTCTAATCAGGAAGGTGATCGGGAGGATTGATGACGTTGTATATGATTCAGAAGGTAATCCTGTGTTGCCGGTAACAATTCGTATGCATTTGAAACCGTTTTTGAAACCGTTTCAGAACTACCAACTTGTTCAGCTCAACAGACTGGAATTCGAGTTTAGATGTACCAGTTCTGACAACGATCAGAAGAAGGCTTTTGATAAGTTGCTGAAGCGCCTCTTAGGGAATAACATTGTGCTTAGAGTAAGTGAGGTCGCGGAAATTGAGAAGTCGGGAGGAAAAGTGAGAAACGTAATCAACATAACTGGGAAACCAAGCTAGAAATGAAAACTCTGGTAACTGGCTTTGGTCATCAGAAAGACGACAGAAGAGTTTCGAGAAGCGTTAGTGCTCTCAAGAAACCAGGTCGTGTTCATAATCAGTTTTGGAAGACCGCCGCAGATGAACAATCTGAGAAACCAGAAAATAGAGTTATTCTTCATTCTTTGTCGAGAGACCAAATGAGAGGATTTGGGAGATATGCAAAGAGGCTGAACTTTGATCGACAAGTGCTGTGTCTAGTCTCAGGACTGGATTATGATCTGGTTGTTTTTCACTTCTCTCTCGCTTTCTTGCAAGTAAAGGTATTCGCTGAGGCTAAGAAGCGGAAGAAAAAGATCGTATTCGATCTTCATGAAATTATGCCGGAGCAATTTTTCCCGGAGAGACTCTCTTTTCTAAATCCAGTTCTTTGGAAAGTGCTCAAAACGTAATTTTCTTTAGTGGATGGCGTGATTGGCGTTTCAGAAGAGGCTTTGAGAATGATGCTTGAGAAGACCATGATTGACAAACCTAAGTTATGCCTCCCGAACTATGCAGCAACTAGAGTCTCGCTAAAAACCTGTGTCAAGAACGCAGAAATCGCTGTTGTTGGAGGCACCCATAGAAAGATCTCGATAGATAGCAGTTTGCTGAACGAGATCAAGAGGAATTACAAACTGATCTCATTTGGCACAACCTGCAACATTGCCGATGAGCAGATTCCTTTCCTGGAATACGATTTCATGATGGACAGACTATCAAAGGCTAGATTCACTCTGCTCGCCTTTCAAAGCAGAACAGATCCGCAGTACGCAAATGACATATACTCATTGCCAAACAAGTTCTACGACTCTCTGACAGCAGGAACTCGCGTCATTATTGGCAAAAGATTCGTATCAATGAAAAAGATCGTTGAAGAAACGCAAACCGGCATTGTTCTTAATCTTCTTGAAGAACCGAAAGGGCCATCTTTGATTCAGAATGCTTTAGAGTCCTATGATTGCTATTTGGACAATCTCAGAGCAAATCATGATAAGTTTGTGTGGGATAATTCGAAAGAGGATGATTTTGTAGATTTCATCCCTGCTATTCTGAATAGTTGAGAACAAGAGAGTCTGAAATGACTTAACAGCAAATATGATAGATCATGAAGAGGTGTGAGTTGCTCACTAGGCTAAAGAGATACATGTCAATAAGGATACTGGGAAATCCCGATATTAGGAATCCAAGAGAAGATGATGTGGAGCTCTACAAACCTTGCGACGTTATCATTGATTGGCCTCGAGACAAGAAAAAACCATTTGTTGGATTAACGCGTGACATAAACGAAAACCCACACTGGACAAAATTCAGGAGGTTTTTGAAGAACAACGGTTTCGATTTTGAGATATTCGATTACCATCGCTCAGACTGGCTGGAAGTGGTAGAGAAGTTCGACCTAGTAGTATGGTCGCCCAACAGCGGTCCGGCGGAGCTGGAAGAGATAAAGAGAAAGATCTACATTCTCGAGAAGAAACTTGGTAAGAAATGCTTCCCAGATTATGAGACGGTTCTCTTGTGCGATGACAAGGTCTTCTTAACTTACTTATTGAAGATAAAGGGACTACCACTAGCCGATACGTTTATTTCAAACGATTTCGATGAAATTGAGGCAATGAAAGAAAACCTGACTTATCCGTTGGTATCGAAGCGATTTCACGGGGCAAGTTCAAGAGAAGTAACCTTGATCAGAAACCCACGTGAGCTATCGGCTTATTCTAGAAGGATTTTCTCATTCTATGGCATAAAGGCAAGCAATGCATACTTTCGTCAAAAAAACTATCTTTACCTGCAGGAATTCGTAGATGGAGATGGTCTTGACATAAGGGTAAATGTTGCTGAAGACGTAATCACAGGCTACTTCCGGAAACCCAGAAGAAACGACTTCAGAGCCTCGGGGAGCGGAGCCATCATAAAGGAGGACCTTCCTCTGGAAGCAGTAGAGATTGCTTTGAAGACGTATGACCTCATCGGTAAACCAATGTTAGGAGTCGACATGATGAGGGATAGAGAAGGGAAATACTGGATTATTGAAATCTCCCCGTTTATTGGAGTCATTACCCCCATTCAGATGAAAGTGGACGACATCCCCGGCTCTTATTTCCTTCTTGAGGATGGAACCCTCCAATTCACAAAGGAGACCTATTGGCCGCAGGAATTGGCTATGAAGAACTTCTTCGAGAGAAACTACCTCCTTCCCGAAGCTGAATGGAAAAGCAATCTAGTTCGTTCAGTAGTGTCCGAAAAGAAGCTCAAAAAGGGTTGTTCTGTCTGAAAGCTAGATAGGCAACGTGAATCAGTCGTATAAGTTATAAAGCCGATCGGATCAATGGTGAGTATATGAGTAGAGAGAAACCAAGCGTACTGATCTTTTCAGAAATGTTTCCTAAGCCGAAGAGTTCATCAAGTGGCGTCTTCATAGTCGAGAGACTTAAGGCTCTGGAAAACTTGGGCGTGCCTTTTGACTTCGCCCCAGTCTCCACATTTGACAGCCTGCCGATTAGGGTTTTGAAGAAGCTTAAGGGTTACTCTCCGTCTGAACCGGTAGAGTCGGTGCAGGTGAATCAGAAGCATTATCCCGTGTTAAATGTCTCTCTTGGCTTAAGAGATCGCATTGGGCTAATTAGGCAGGAGCCTAGTTCTTGGGTGAAATACGCTCAGGGTATGGCATCTGCCATTGAGAAGAACAAGAATATCGAAGAATACCGTTTGATTCACGCTCATAGAGTGTTTCCGGAAGGATATGCGGCTATGCGACTCTCTCAGAAGTATTCGATTCCCTACATAGTAACGGCGCACGGAGGGGAGATTCATTCTTTGTCGTATGACTTCCATACTCTGGTAAGAGAGATTCTTCGCAATGCTTCACGCGCAATCTTCGTAAGCAATGCTCTGATGAAAGATGCATGTGAAAAACTAGGTTACGACATGTCCAATGGGATTGTCATTCCAAATGGAGTAGATACCAACGTATTCAAACCTATGGATAAAGAAGAGGCAAGAAAGAAGTTGAGCCTGCCACTCGATAAGAAAATCGTGGGTTTTGTTGGTACCCTAATTGAAGTGAAAGGCGCAGATAGACTTCCAGCAATCGCGCGTGAGCTATTGAAGCTCAGATCGGACGTATTTTTCTTCATTGTAGGAGACGGTCCTTTATTGAAAACGCTACGAGAGAAAATGCCCCGGGACATTTCGCACTTCGCCGGAAGATTAGAATATGGTCTCATGCCAATGGCTATGAATTCAATCGATGTCCTTGTTGTGCCTAGCAGGAATGAGGGTTTCCCAGCAACGATTCTTGAGGCAAGAGCATGTGGAGCATGGGTTATCGGTACCGAGGCCGGTGGCGTAGCCGAGGCGATAGATTCGGATGGAATAGGCGGCATTGTTGGTGAAGACATTGAGAAGAGTCTCTCTGAAGCTATTAACAGCTCACTTGAAAAAGGTTTGCACTTAGCTAGTTCTACAAGAAGATCTAAGATTCCTTCTTGGGAAGATATGATTGAAGAAGAAGCGAAAGTTTACTGGGGGTGTATGGGATAAAGGTTGCGTTAGTCTCTTCAGACAACTCCTCAATTGTGCATCATGGTGGAAAACATGTGTACCAATCCTTATTGGAAAAGTTTCTTTTACGTAGCAATATCGATGTAAGAACCTTCTACCCTGGTTCTTCACACTACCAAATAACTATGCTTAGAGGACTAAACCTTGCATTCAAATACGGTTTGCTAAGATTTTGGGATTCGTTCGAAAGAAGCAGAGTAAAGATCGCAGACTTGAGAAGCTATTTTCGAAAACTTGATCTGAAAGATGAAGATATTGTTCATTGCCAAGACGTCGTTTCTGCCTCGAGCGTCAAATGCAGCAACAAGGTTGTGCTAACTGTGCACGGCTACTTTGCTTATGAGTCTTTGGCAAGAAACTTCGTAGGCAAAGAGTCCGATAAAGAAACAGCAATAAGACGTCTTCTTGAAATTGAGGAAGAAGCCTTCAGAAAATCCAGTCATATCATTTGTATTGACAAAGAAAGGCAAAACTATGTTGTTGAAAAATTCAAAATCCCTTCAGATAGAACCACAGTACTGCATAATGCAGTAGATACAGAAAACTTCTCCCCTGTCACAGATGAACAGAAAAGAACTATAAGAAATGAGCTCGGCTTGCCAGAAGACAAGACAATGGTACTAATTGCTTCGAGGTTCTCTCCAGAAAAAGGGATTGTTTATGCGGTGAAAGCTGCATCAATGATGAGACACAATAGTGACATTTTCTTTATCTTCGCAGGAGGAGGTCCTGAACGCAAAAGTATTGAATCTGTTGCAGAAGGTCAGGAGAACATTATGATTCTTGACTCTATACCTCACGACCAGCTCAGCGCGTTCTTCAGGGCAACTGATATAGTCCTTGTCCCGTCTATCACATACAATAACGTTCGTGAGGGTACATCGATGACCCTTCTTGAAGGCATGGCTTGCGGGAAGATAGTAGTTGCATCATGTGTTGGAGGAATGGCTGAAGTTATTGAAGACGAGTATAACGGTTTTCTTATTGAGGAGGGAAGCGGAGAAGCGATTCGTGACAAGCTTGCCGAGTTGAGCAATAGAATTTCCGATTATTCGGTTGTGGGTAAGCGTGCGCACAAAACGGTCTTGGAAAAACACTCGTTCGCAACATATGTCGATAGGTTGATTGGAATATACAATAGCTGCCTCATGCTAACAAGCAACTCATGAAGACAAGCGAATTTCCAAACACAAACCCCGCAAAAAAGCCAACGAATATTACCCCTTTTCCAGGGAATGAACAGCACTTGGCAAACAGATCTTTGGACAACAAAGATTCACCTGAAGCCCTTTTCAAGCCGGGAAATGATCGTTGCCATACAGACCTTCTCTTCGTTACATCAAAGGCAATTAATAGAAGCGGAAATGCAGTACCTGAAACTAACCCCTCAAAACACTCCATCGTTCGTTACTTGTCATAAGCATTTTCTGGAAACTTCGTATCCCAGGTGTACCCAGCTGGTGTGACGTCTGTGACCACGGTCGAATAGGTACCAGACGGCGCGTTGACAACGGTAAATTTGGCAACACCCGCCGTGTCTGTCGTGATTGTCCCACTGTAGTATGGTGAGCTGCCTTCGTTAAGATAGACTTCTATAGAAACACTTGCGCTAGCTACAGCTGGATTGAGGTGCACAGAAACGTACATATGCTTGGCATTTCTGCTCAATGAATAGCCGATATTGGAGACTGTTACTGTACCGGTTTGGGGAGTAGTCCCAGAGGCCGCTTGAACCGCGAGATCAGCCATTACCAGTCCGTATCCCTGATGCTCCTGTTTTAGCCCCAGATTCTCTGCCGTTTGCTGAAGAATCGATCTAACCTCAGCGTTGGAAAGCTCAGGTTTTGCCGCAAGAACAAGCGCCGCCACTCCAGCGACATGAGGCGATGCCGACTTCGTCGGGCAGAAGAACCGCTGGACGCCAGAAGTTCGCTGTACGCTTTAATACATGGTTCACCGTTGACCGTT
>NZ_DIMV01000074.1:0-27382 GCF_002425715.1 Mesotoga sp. UBA5557 | reverse complement strand
TCCTGCCGAAGGCAGCCTTGCGTCCCCGGACGCTTTTCCGGGCATTGCGACCTGGCGTGATCCTTGCCAGCCTTGCGTCCGCCGATGTTCTTTCGGCGCTTGCGTCTTATTCCGCTCTTTCTCATTCCCAGGAGCAGTACTTCAGCGGGACAGATTTTCCTATCCTGTTTGATAGATCGAGGTTTTCAGAATAGTATGGAGCCCAGTTTCCAAGCGCTGCCATATGGGCCTTCTTCAGCAGCATGCTAATAACCGGAACATCGTAAATCACTGAGTCGGCTCTTACTAAATTGAATTGTGTAGGATCTTTCAAAATACTGACGGCCCCATCAACGATTGAACTTGTCCATTCGCTTCCCACATCTGATGGATTGAAATCATTCATTAGCTCGTAAGGGGAGACCAGCGAGTATCGTTGATCCATATCTCGGGTAGCGCCTTCTTGCTCTCTACATGCGGTAAGTACTGTTCTGATGTTTTCCAGAGTGTTCAGATCGTCTATGAAGCTTCCGGAATGACAGGAACCCAGAAGGAAATTAAACTGAGTAAGCGGATAACTGGAGAAGACTGTTCTGAACTGCCAGGCGTAATGCCAAACACCTCCAAGTCTTATAGCGTCGGTGTCTCCGTGGGCGATGATATAGACAGTTACTATCTCTTTCTTTGCGGCGTATGAGTTTATGCTGGTTAGAATATCTGCCGCTCCTTCACCGAATATCCCCTGCACTTCAACTCTGCCTTCAGGCATCGCATCTTTGTATGCAAGAGCCAGGTTTAAGAATACAGTATATGTTGAAATGGAATCGGTGTATAAGGATTCCGATGGCAGCAAACCCTGAACCACAATGATCGCCTCTCGCTCGCCCCAGTCGGGGGTGATTCTGTCGAAGACCAGATTCTGCATTTTGCCGGAAGGCTCCTTCAGAAAAACGTTCCAGTCAACCAGCCTTTCCTTTGGCGGAATCGGTAGCTTAAGCTCTTCGGGCACAACTTCGTCCACCCTGGGCAGCCATTTTCCTGAGATGACCCTGTATTGCCCGCTGACGCCAACTACAATCGCTTTGACTGGATGGGCGAAGAACGAGCCGGGATCTAGATCAAGAAGAAAGAGATAAGAAGGCTCATTTACCGTGATTGTATTGTCCGTTGCCGCCACGCCATCTATGTTTCCGTCGACAATAGAGCCCGGGTTCTCAAGATCGATTTTCGATCCAGATGTCAGCTCTTTGGAGTAGAAAGAACAGATGTACTCTGAGCCTTGCGGAATTTCATCCGGAAGAATGCCTTTGACGATTTCTATCGCCGCTTGCAGATCCTTAGGAAGTTTCGGAAGACAACCGGGTAGAACCAGGAGTAGCAATGCGACAGCAAAAGCCGCTATTAGAGTCTTGCGCACAAAACACCTCCATTGAGCCCCTGCTAGGCAGAAGACTTCAAGTAAGTTGGTAAATCCTATCAATGGTAGGAGCAAAACGTTCCGGTATCAAACGAATGTATCATATCCGATAGGGAAATGAACTCATTTGAGGGAGTGGAGACATATTTCTCATACGCCTTTAAGAACGCATATGTTCTTCGCGTATCTCATCCTTGGTAGATCATTTCGGTAGATGACTAGTTTTCCGTGAAAAACCTACAGAGAACAACCCATGATTTGCTAGAGTCAGAGCACGTGTCAAGTCCGTGATGATAGTGATAAGCGATTCCGAAAATACTGTATCTCGTCGTCTGAACTTGAGGGATGTTCTTGGTGTGTTCACCCCGTCGACGATAGAGCCGTCTCCACCCCTCTCGAGAGGGGATTTAGGAGGCAGGGTCAGACTCAGCGATAAGATCGTTGTCGAGAGCTTCGCTTAGAGAGAACGAGAGTTTGCTTCGTTGACCGTTATCGAGAACGAAGAACGGATCCTCACTCTGGAAGAATAGTTTTTTCTCTCACACTGCCCAACGACGGACCGTTAACGGACAGGGCTGTCTTCAGCAGGGATCAGCGACCAGCGTTGCACTCATGAGACTCGATCTTTCTGAAGGGATAGAGTTCTATAATGGATTGAATCCTCGCAAGACAAGGGTTAGGAATAGAACTCAGAGTGCGGAAATCTTTAGGAGGGAAGTGTCCCATTAGAGCTATTGCTTTCGTTTTTCGGGTTCAGCTTTTTTCTCACACTTGTTTTTAGTGTAGAGGAGATTCAGCGCCAGCTTTCATGAAGCGGCCGGGCGAAAGGCAGTTCCAGATAGGAAGTGCTGCATACTGGAGAAAGTGAGTCTCAAATATGTCAGTTGCATTTGACAGCGGATTCGGAAGCATCGGTATAGGTTCAAGAGGGAGGAGTATCTAAATGATTGGAAATCTGAAACGGCGGGTAACGTTTGTCTGCGTGGTTCTGATTCTGGCATCTCTGGCTTTTTCTGTAACGAATCTTCATCCGGTGATCCAGGAGTTTCAGGAGATCATCGAAGAGGACCCGGTTCTTTTCATGCTCTTCAACGAGATGTTCGAACAGATTCCTTCGACACCGGAATTTGAGTTGGACCCGACAGGAAATCCCCAGATAGAAGACTACAGGCAAATGTTGAATGTGATGAACGAAATTCTGACTCAAGCCCCGGAGTTCAACAAGAGCGAACTGGTTGGGTTTCCCATCAACGCGGTGATCAACTGGGCAATGGGAACCCCTGCGGGGACTACCGCCTTCTTGAATGAGAAAGTGAACAGACAGCTGAAGAAGATCCTCAGTCAGTGGGCAGTTTTTCTTGGCTCTCCCGATTCTAGATACGTGCTCAGCGAGGATCCCGAGAAGGGTTGGTTTGGACGAGACGCGATGGCGGCCATGCCCGACTTTGCAGA
The DNA here is from genome assembly GCF_002425715.1 of Mesotoga sp. UBA5557. Classification (NCBI taxonomy): domain Bacteria; kingdom Thermotogati; phylum Thermotogota; class Thermotogae; order Kosmotogales; family Kosmotogaceae; genus Mesotoga; species Mesotoga sp. UBA5557. The sequence goes on along the minus strand of NZ_DIMV01000074.1, from coordinate 24,534 downwards.
AGATTTCCAGTGTGACCCGGACCTTCCCTATTATGGCTTCACCTCCTGGGACGACTTCTTCACCAGACAGTATCGTGAAGGCAGGCGCCCTGTGGATTGCCCAGACGATGACTCGGTGATTGTCAACGCCTGTGAATCTGCTCCATACAAGATTGCGACTGACGTCCAACTAAAGGACAGCTTCTGGATAAAGGAACAGCAGTATTCTCTCTCGCACATGCTTGCAGGTGATCCGATGACAGAGCTCTTCGAGGGCGGGACGATTTACCAGGCCTTTTTGAGCGCTCTGAGCTATCATAGATGGCACAGCCCGGTGAGCGGACGGATCGTGAAGACTCGCCTGATTGACGGTTCCTACTACGCCTCGGCATTGTCCGCGGGTTTCGACTCTGCAAGTCCGAACGAATCACAGGGGTATATCGCGCAAGTGGCTTCCAGGGCTCTGATCTTCATAGAGGCAGACAGTCCAGATGTCGGGTTGATGTGCATCGTATTTGTCGGTATGGCGGAAGTATCTTCAAATGAGATAACTGCTTATGAAGGCCAGCATGTGGAAAAGGGCGATCAGCTGGGCATGTTCCACTTTGGAGGATCGACTCACGTGCTAATCTTCAGGCCGGGGGTCAATCTAGAGTTCGATTTGCGCGGCCAAATACCGGGTCCGAACTCAGTGAATATTCCTGTTCGCTCGAAAATCGCGATTGTTTATGGAGAATGAGCATTTGACTAAAAGAACTGCATAGATAATACTGGTACAAGAAGAGGAATCTCGGTTTCTTCGTTTTGGCGATTAGAGATAAAGTGATACCACTATTATGGTATGCAGAGTGAGTTTCATCATGTTTCGTATCGGGTGCATGTGGTAGATTTACGGTGATAGTGCCACTCGCAATCAATACGCAGCGAGTTGCTCGCAGCTTTTCGTTCTCACCACTGAAGCTAGACTCTCTAATGTGCATTTCAGTAGTCTCATTGAGTTGAGTTATTGTATGCTTCCCGGCACACCGCCAGCGCAAAGAGAAGGACAGACTCTTCGACAGATTCTTATTTAAACGACGCTTCATGCATTCTATCCCGTGACTCATAAACAAGTGCTGGCATATAGAAATCGGGGAAATCCGATCACTTGTCTTGTCTGGTCTTTCGTAGCCAGAATAGTTTTGAATGAGATTTCTGAAGACCAATACGCGTATATAAATTTGAGACAACGCCACAGAATTGATTCCTCGAAGCATCATTCGATCATGTCATGTACCTTATCTGATAATGCTTTTAGCTGATCGTTGTTCACTTCTGGAGAGAGTAGCACAAATTGCCTGCTGAATTCCTCCAATACCGTTCTAGATATCGAGAACATATTTTGGAATTCTGGATTTGCAGGTTTGAAGGCAAGAGCCTTGAAGTCTGCCCTTCCTCCCAGTAATACTCCGATAGCCAGCACGGAATTTATCTGTACTTCTGCTGGCTGATCTTTCAGACCGGCGATGAGCATCGTTCCGGCTATCTTTCCAAGAAGAGCCAGTTCTCTCGGAATGAATTCACGGAAGCGCTCATTGTTCTTCCAGAGTGACGCGTGGGTAATCAAGGAATCCTGCAAATTACCAAGTATGATACCTAATATCTCAAAACTTTCAGCTCGGACGTCTTACGACTGATTTTTTGAGTATGTTTGAAGCGATCCAACCAAGGTATTCAGCGTAGCAAACCCTTGACTTACGCCAGTCGTATTGCCCTGCTCCATCTCTTCCAATGTTTGAGGCAGCTGAGCCCACAAAATCTGCGTGAATGCTACTACCAGTACTATCACCAGAAGAAAGCGTGCCTTTCTACTCATTGACTAACACCTCCAATTCACTTTGTGATTTCTACGATTGTGTGTGAACAGAGAGAATTACTACATATGAGCAATAAGTTGGACAAAGGCTGGATTTGATTAATAAAGGTGAACACGAATTGAACTATAGCCTTGAATCAAGTAAGAATAACAAACTACCTATAAGATCTGGACTGTGATCCACACCGTTTCTTGGTACAACCAAACATTCCTTCTTCCCGAGGAACCCTAACACGTTATTTGGTGTGCTCTATATGTATGCTCTTGTCAACAACCAAGAACAGTTCTCATTAGGATAAGAGAGGACAGTGAGAAGTCATCAAGATATATCAGGGGACTCGCAAAAAAAGATTTGGAGGAATGACCGATCCTACTGAAAAATCACTCCGTGCTCTGATAAGCATTCTTACGATGAATTCATGACTAATCTGAAGAAACAGACCGAGGTTTGTGATTCTAATCTGATCTTGAAGCCTGCCGGGAAGAAAGGAAGTGCAAGAACCGGCTTTCAGCTACTGATACAGTAGCGAGAGCCGGTTTCATATTAAAGCAGAGTCCTTACTTCTCTTCGGTATTGCTTATGGTTCCATCTGCATGATACTCCATCAGGCGAACGTCTGTGAATTGCTCACCGGATTCGATAACCACAAAGCACCTCTCGAGACCGATCAGATTTTCGTCAATCCAGGTACCGCTGTTGGCATATACTTTTTCTTTGTCATACTCGTTTTCGTAGCGATTGACAAGCGGCACGTGCGAATGTCCGAAAACGACTACATCAACGGTCGAATCTAGATCAAAGTACTGCTTCACAGCCTGTTTGTCAAAGAATGTATGATCAATTGCACCAACAGTTGCTTCGGAATAAGAATTCTTAGTGGCTACTTTGTTGATCTGTTGCACTTCGTCCCAACGTCTTTGGGCGTTTGCATATAGCACGGCGCTTATCGAGCCATCATCCTGGACTGTAGGTAACAAATCGCTCAGAGAAAAACTGTTGTCGTATCCATTTACACCGACATAAATCGCTTTTTCATCGAAATCAGCTTTGATGGGAAAGGTTGTCATGGCCCACAGCCATACACTGTAATACGTGTAGGCATCAAGCTGATCCGCATCTTCTTTTGAAGGAGCTTCAATCTTAGGGAAATCCTTCTGCGGTGCTGATTTGCCTTCCACAACAGATGTAGATGCAATACGGGTGAAGAAATAGCCAGGGGGTAAGAATGAAGGATAATCGCCGGTTATTTCTTTGTTGGACAAAGTATCAGGTGCGCAGAAAGAGTCATAACGATGACCGTGCTCAATGACAATCTCGGAACGCATACCCGTACGATAGGTTCCCAGACCATCAACATCACGGGCCTGGACAATTCCGGGAATCAATTTCGCAAGCGTTTCTTCGTCCAAGAGAAGGTCGTGATTACCCGGAACATAGACTACCGTAATACCGCTTTGGATAATCTTCTCAAAAGCTGCAACAATCGAAGCGTTATTTTCCGCAACCCTCTCGAAGAAAGCTCCCAAATCGTAGTGCGGCTCATACGATATCGGCACGAACCACTCGTCCAGCAGATCGCCTGCAATGACAAGCTCGTCGATGTCGCTTATCACTAATCGTTCCAGGAACTCAGCGATCAGGTCTTTGTTCTTCACCGTTTCGGAAAAACTGTCATCCACTCCCAGATGTAAATCACTCATAACAATTATCCTATGGGCTTCACGAGTGGATTCCTTTTCCCATAGAGGCAGCGGTTCGATTTCTCTTGTCAAACTGGCAGAGACCATCATTGATGAAATGACAACCAAGACAAGTGTCAAAATGAGTCCTTTCTTAGATCCTTTCATAGAAATTCCTCCCTGTTTGTTAGGATTAGAGTTCCTGGAGACAAAAGAGAAACCGCTCATGAGCAAAATCAACGCTATTAACCCTTTAGGAGTCTCCAATTTTTGATATAATCGTTCGTATGCAGCTCAATTATCATACTGCAAACAGAGGCCATTTACATCTCAACTCTGAACTAATCTGCAACAAAGACGCTGATTCTCATTGCTGTTCCATTTGGATGGGTTCGACTCCTTTTTCTGATACCATAATAAGGCTAAGAAGACTTCCTTCACACACCTCATCGACGATGAAGGCTTCTATAACCGTATCTAGCTCATCATAAGTTCACCACGATATTTGGAGCTCAATCGTTTTGTTCCGCAGTTCCATAATCAGTCATCAATGTCAAATAGACTTGAGTTTGACAGAAGATGCCTGAATGAATCATGAACGGCGGCATTTAGGAATCAATGTGAGTCTTTCCGCCGCAAATTCTGGCGCTTTCGCGAGCCTCTTTTTCTGATTCAAGAAGAGAACCGAATTTTCTGAGTTGTAGGTAGCGAACTGTAATCAACTAAATAACCGGAGAGAAGCTGTATGGGTGATATGATTGGGCTAGATATGCATGTGTTCGGGGAAGAAATCGCTGAAGGGTTGAAACATTGAAAAGGCGCCCGATGTAAGTTCTGGCTGCATTGTTGGAACTTTTCAGACGGCGGGATATCGGCAGTCCGTTGAGTTCATCGGTATCTCGCTATTGACATCTCTGGACAGTTATTTCAATTGAGTTAGCAACATTTACCCCTCAAGTTGCTAAGAGTCCCTGGTAAAACCAGTCATGCTGTATTGCAAATTGAAACAAAACGAACATTTGTGGCAAACAAAAGTTTTTTTGCTAATATGTCTGGAGGTAGAGAGATGAAGAAATCGATACTGGTAGCGCTTTTCGTTGTATCGCTTCTGGTCTTAACATTTGCGAGCAATGAACGTGCAATGACAATGATAGGGAACCTTGTACTCGTTGAGAAAGGGAGCTTTGCGATCGGTGACACATGGGGTGATGGTGATACAGATGAAAGACCCGCGCACAAAGTGACGTTAACTTACGACTTTCTTATCGGAAAGTATGAGGTCACGTTCGACGAATATGACACCTTCTGCGAAGCCACCGGAAGGAGCAAGCCATCTGACTGCGAATGGGGAAGAGGAGATAGACCGGCTATCAACGTGAGTTGGAACGATGCGATAGCCTATTGCAGCTGGTTAAGTGAGAGGGAAAGACTCCCAATGTCGTACGATAGCGACGGAAATCTTCTTGACAAAGATGGTAGGATTACGGCGGATCCTTCCAAGGTTGTTGGATATAGATTACCGACTGAGGCCGAGTGGGAATACGCGGCCCGAGGTGGAAACAAGAGCGAGGGGTTCAGATATGCTGGAAGCGATGATATAAGCGAAGTGGCCTGGTTCGATCGAAACTCGGAAGGCATGACTCAAGAAGTCGGACTGAAATTACCTAACGAACTTGGGCTATTCGATATGAGCGGAAGCTTGTGGGAATGGTGCTCCGATTCCTTTGGGGACTACGATGAAGTTGAACAGACGAATCCGTACATCAGTAACGGTTCCGTCCGTGTAATACGAGGTGGCGGCTGGAGTTATGTCGCCAGAGCCCTGCGCGTAACGAGCCGCAATGGAGTGTCCCCAACGGGCACGAGCTTTAGCATCGGTTTTCGCGTCTGCAGGACGGCTTTCTGAGGAGTCAGAAAATTCGGTTTTCTCAAACCTATTTGCGATCTTCCCAGAAGTTCGTCCAATTATTGAAAGGTTCCTTCTACCTAAGATTGGGGAGCCCATAGATCAAGCCTTCTCTTAGGGGTAGGTTCAGAAGCGGCGATGGAAGAAATGTCGACAGAGACATGCCCCACGCAGGAGGGCTTTCAGGTTCGCCTTGAACGGGCAACCGTTTCCCGAAGACCGAGAACCCGTCATAGAGCCCTACTTAGAAAGAACGTTATCGAGAGCTTCGTTTCGAGAAGCCGAGACTGAAGAAGCCAGTCTGCTGCAAAAGGCGACCGAAATAAGAAAGGATCTCACATCGGCAAATCGGCCAACAAGAAAGAGAAACATCGATTATAGTTTTGAACTGTATGCGGATTATGTCTATGCCGCGCTGCTCTTTTTCGGAAAGCCAAGAACTCGGTTCAGAGTCTCGGTCATGGCAAGTATCAAGACTACTAGCAATGCGAGGTAAAGTGGATATAGTCCAATATTCACACTATTTGCGATAAGCCCAAAAAGTGGCGGCATGAAAGTAGTGCCGGTATAAGCACTGGCCATCTGAATCCCGATTATTGCCTGTGAGTTATCCTTTCCGAAGTTCGAAGGAGTAGCATGTATTATTGAAGGATAGACGGGCGCACAACCCAAACCGATCACGATCAAACCAGCCAAGGCAATTGTGTCCGTCTCAAATGGGATACCTACCATAATCACGCCGATCATAGCCACGATAACCCCAAAACGGATCAGTTTCCTGTCTCCAAATTTGTCAGCAACAAAACCGTTCAGAAACCGACCGAACGTAATCCCCAGATAGAAAAGCGATGCAAACATTGCGGCCGTTTCCACATTTACTCCGCGATATTCAACTAGATAACTGCTTGCCCAGAGTCCAGCAGTCGTTTCAAGACCACAGTAACCAAAAAACGCGATCAAAATGAACGGAACTCCTCTGATTCTTACCGCTTGGGTGATGCTCAACGGTTTTGCAGAAACCTTATCACTTCTGTCTCTCTTCATTCTCTTGTTTTTCCACAGCTGAAGGCTCGCGAAGAGAGCGATAGTTAAGAATATCTGAATCGCGGAGACCGTTCTATAGCCACCGCGCCATCCAAATTGTGTTCCAAGAAAGTAGCCCATTATGTAAGGGCTGATTGAAGCCCCTACTCCCCAAAAGCAGTGAAGCCAGCTCATGTGTCTTGAAGCATAATACAACGCGACGTAGTTATTCAAAGCCGCGTCAACTGCACCTGCTCCGAGACCGAATGGAATAGCCCACAGACAAATTATCACGAAGGAATTGGATGCCGAGAAACCAAACAGCGCCGCAGCGGTCATTCCGACGCTGATCGCCGTAACGAGCCCTGTTCCGAGTTTTCTTGTCAGGCGTTCTGACATAAGGCTTGAGAAGATCGTTCCCCCTGCAATGATCATCGATACGATGCCCGCAAAAGACAAGGGGACTCCGAAGGTATCCCTAATTACGGGCCATGCGGAGCCTAGCAATGAATCCGGCAGGCCTAGGCTGATAAAGGCTATATAGATTATTACTAGAAGCAAAGAAAACATACGAACCCTCCGACTCTTCCGTGTAACTATCACACAGTGCTGTGCAGCAATAATGAACCTCTTGGCCGGCACGAAGAAAATGGTGCAGACTTCAATCAAAGAATCTTTATCATAGTCTGAAGCACGGAACTCCTTACTGGAAGTGCTTGTAGCCGCAATTGTTCTCCCCTAACTTCGAACGATTATATCCTATTTGTCGCAAGCACGTGCTTGACACTCGAAAGGGAAATTCTCATTGATCTTCACTTACAGTCTCCAATCTATCGGATCAAGTTGAGGGTATCTCTAAATAGAATCAAATAGTCAAGTCCTTAGTCCTTTTGACTGGGCGAACCGCTTGAGGTAAGATTTGGGCTCTTTGAATCACGTTCTAGACCGCGTCCTGTTGCAAGTCGAACGATGTATTCACTTTTAGAGTTATTTAGTCTTTGCTCCGTATGCTCTTACTAAGAATCAACAACTGATCTCTTGGGAATGTTTAGGTCAGCGGCTTTTCCAGCCTTCTAAGACTAACACTCTCCGCCCAAGGGAGAACTTAAGATCAGGATCATCAAGAGCCACGCACAGTAAATATTGTCAAGGGAGAAGGTGTTCATATGATTTCTCAGTAACTCCCTGACTTATGGGTAGTGATGAGCTCCCTCGAGGGAGGACTTAAGAATAAGAGCGAAAACCCGTCTGCAGGACAGATTCGCCACGGCTTCATTGCTCCGCTCGTTTCACAGATGCTCTTGTCGGGCAATGAAAGATGACAGTCGACGGTCAACGATTATCAACTCTCTTCTTCTCGAAGCGAAGCTCTCGACAATGATCTTTCTAGGTTTGAGCGAGTAAGGGATGAAGTGTAAACAGCAGAGTACTTTCCTGTCTAATACTCGCAACTCGTATCTTGGCATTTTCAGCAGATCTTCAGCGAACGTTCTCCGACGCATCATTCTTATCCTAACACTTCGTTAGTCGTGCGAATCCAAGCTAATTTGGCCGCCTAGATTCCCAAGGCGATCAGCTCTTCCAGTCGATGTTCACAGGGTAAGGTTCATCTTCTACCGAAATGGAACGCAGCGAATCGAGCATGCTCCCGCACTCTTCGGCGGCGCATAGTTCAAGCTGTTCCCATTGTGCTTCTGTTCCAAGAGCGTCATAAGCAACCGCTAAGGCTCCGTAAAGTGCGAGTCCTATGCAGTGTCTTGCAGAGTGAATAGTTGACGCGCTTTGGGCAATCGCTCTCGCTGCGGCCTGCGCAACGGGATTGTTTTCTGCTTCTCTAGCCGCGGCATGGCACTCCAGAATTGCTTTCTTGGCTTGAGGCAGTTTAATGGTTCCGGCTTGCCAGTCTCTCGCAGCAGTCAATGCATTGCGCGGGCGGAGGTCAATCGGATAGTGTTTACACCAGAGCGGCAACATAACTTCTTCGGAGTACTCAACCGCCCAGTATGTGAGCGTCTCCTTACTCTGAGTTTCGATCTGTCTCATGAGTGACTGAATATACGGAGCATCCCAGTCATTGAGCATCTTTCTGACTTTTGGCATACTAATCCTCCGCTAGTGATGACTCCCTGTTTCATTGCACCATTTTGCGATCTCTACTATCAGCTCAAGAGGAATGGTTTTGTCATAGGGGAACTGTACAGCACCTTTGCTTGTTCTGTAATGACTTAGTTTATCTGCAAAGTGGGCAATTGCCTCTTCTCCTTGATAAACCCCCATGTGGTTCTTAAAAGCAGCGAAGTGGATTATGTTCCTCTTCTTCCAGAAGGAGGGCATCCTCCAAGATATTCTCTCTTCCGAACCCGGAAGCTCCTCTCTGAGGGCATCCCTAACGCTCATCAGTAGCGATTGAACACCTTCGGGCTGCATGGTGATATACTCGTCAATCGTCTCTGGCGGTTCAATGCACGCATGTTTCTGATTGTGACGTTCGAACTCACGTCCGCACTCAGGGCACTTCCACATGCTTCATTCGCCTCTTTCCATAACGGTGACTTTCACGGTGTCACCCGGTTGCTTCTCGATAGTTTTCCTGATGGCCTTTCGAAGACCAATGATATAAGACACCGACCCGTCGTCCTTCTTTATTCCCATGTTGACAACGCTACCATCGTAAGGCTCGCGGTCAAATGTTGCGTGGACTCTCAGTCTGCCCTTTCCGAACTCCGACTTGAGGTCATACGGAAATTCAACATACGCCCCATCTATGTCCGGAACTTTCTTATGACTGCCTCAAATACGTAGGTCTTTGATTTCACGAAGTCCTCCTTGTACACTATCCACTTCCCTCAATAAAACTCTTGCAGGCAAGGAAGTAATTATAGTGAGATTTCAGAATAGGAGATCACATTTGTTATTGCGTTTCTCAAAGTACTCCTGACTGTCGCCCCACGAATAACCGGGCTAGAGTGGGCAAGCACGGGTCAAGATGAAGCGACCCGTTACTTCTATGATATCCATTTTACTCCTGAAAGTGTGGAGATCTCAGTTAAGCGTTCAGATGGAAATCTCTAAAAGCAGCTCCCCCTCTTTGCAAGTCCAATTGCTAATTCTCGGTGGGTATTCTGAATCCAAAACATTGTCCAAGGTCCTTACGGCTGATCTCACATCTGAAGAAAGTATTCGATGATTGGAATGATGCTTGGGTAGTGTCTGGCTTAGGATTGCATGTAACTTGGAGTGATCGAAGAGGCAAAAAAGGGAATCGCAGGACACTTCATATAATAATTATATCAAAAGATTAAGTGATATGATAATGTCAAATGATTTTCCATGCAGAATGGGAGGTGTTACATGAGAGGATTCGATGAACTCAGGTATATCCGACCGACTCTAGTGATATTCATCTTTCTCGTTACCGTCTTTCTTATGCTTATGCCGTACTATGTCTTTCAAAATGAAGCAATAAACTATACTCAGAAAATCTATTCGGGAATCTTTGAGACATCTGTCGAAAATCTGGGATCTGCTTTGTCTCTGGGATATTTCCAGTGGACCGCTATGTACAACGCCGTTTTGTCGAAAGACGACGTATTCATCGAAGAGATGCTCCAGGAGATCCAGAATAAGTTTCCAGCAGTGAAGACGGCCAGGCTCATAAGCAGACCGTCAGAGATACCGGTTAAAGATGTGTACAGAGTATCTGCCATAGAGCAGGAGCTTTATCTCTACTTCAACGTCTACGACAGCCATATGGAGAATGAGATATCCGATGCAGTCGTGATTGCCAGCATAGACAAGAATTTCTTGCTTTCCGAGATGAATCTCGATGACAGAATCACCTTCTCACCAGGCGGATCGAAGAGTTTCGCCTACGGTCTGAGAACCGAAATAAAAGGATATGATCTTACCAGGTGGATGATTCTACATTCCGTGGCGGCCGGGATAATTGGCGTCTTGTTCATTATGGAAGTGCTGGCGCTCGGTCTTTCCAGATACTACGAGATGAGTGGTCTTCAGGAAATCATGTATTTGTGGGAAATGGAAGATTCCCACACCGCCTTTCACTCCAGAAATGTGGCGAAAATCGCTGAGTGTTTGGGTAAGAGTCTTGGATTGAAAAGGAAGAAAATCATGGAGCTTGTGAACGGTGCAAAGCTTCATGATATTGGTAAGATGGGCATTTCACTAAACATACTGAGAAAGCACGGACCACTTGACGAAATTGAAAAGGAGGTAATACGCAATCATCCCCAGCACGGTAAGGAAGTTCTCCAACATTTCGAATACCTGGAGAGATTCGTTCCTTACGCCTATCTACACCACGAAAGAGAAGACGGTTCCGGTTATCCCCGGGGTTTAAAGGGAGATGAGATACCGCTCGAAGCAAAGATTCTGGCTGTAGCAGATGTGTTTGAGGCTCTCACGGCGGATAGGCCCTACAGGACCGCCTATTCTTTTGCTCAAGCTGTGGACATGATGACAGAAATGCCTCTAGATCAGGATATAGTATCCAAACTGAAAAGTATCCTTCCGGAACTTGAGAACGAGCTTTGCGGGAGGAATCCGCGTAAGTGCGGGATCATCGGAAGTCAAACTTGACTTGCAGGACAACTTCGCCAAATGTTATGTGACGAAAACAATCAAGATACTCTTTTGCTTGTGACCGAAGCCTCGTGGCGGGAATTGGTGTCGTTCTGCGGGCTTTCTATCTCAAGATGCCATAAATCGCGACTTACTAAAGATTGACTCAACACAAAAGAGAAGCATAAAATAAGAGACGTGGTGATGAAAATCACAGTTTCCAGAGTTTTCCCGATTTTGGTCGTAGAGCTTGTTATCACGGTAATAGCGATATTCGTTCGTGGATTTACAATAGTCATGCACAATACCTAGAAACCGGCCATTCTTCAAAGGTGCATTTCTTTCGTTGTGACGGACAATGAAAGCTTTTTCGGCAATGTATTTTCCCATCTCTATCGCTTCTTTATTCGAAGACAGTTGACTGAGGAGTATGGTCGCAATTTCTTGGTGAAGAACATGAAGTCAAGCCTTTCTGTAAATACAATCCTCGCAGAAACAAAACTCCCGGAGCAACCGCCTTCCCTCTTACTCAAATCGTCCTTAGGACGAGAAATAGAATACAAAGGCTTTTATCGGCGTTTTTTCAGTAGCAGTAGTGAACTCAGGTCTATATCTTGCGAAGACACGTCTCTTCATTGCGGGAGATCTGGAGCGGGCCAGTTCTCATTCAAATTAGCACCGCATCATGAGAGCAGAAGCAGGACCTTTACTGAACACTGCTGATGACTGTCACTGGCAGTTCTAAAAGCCTTAGGGCTAATGAAGCAGTGCTTTTAGATCGCCGAAAAACTGACGTAAAAACAAACAAGCCTCCCAATGGGAGGCTAGGTTTTCTTTGATCAAAGCGCTCATACACGCGGATACACCCTAAATGCTTGGTGGCGGCGGTCAGAATCGAACTGACGACTCTGCGGGTATGAACCGCATGCTCTAGCCAGCTGAGCTACACCGCCTCATAATGGTAGCGGGGACAGGATTTGAACCTGTGACCTTTGGGTTATGAGCCCAACGAGCTACCAAACTGCTCCACCCCGCACCGGGTATCTATTATTCTCAATATTTCTATATGAATGACCTGCTTTTCCTGCTTCCATGGTGCCGGGGATGGGAATCGAACCCACACGGAGCCCTCGCTCCAACGGATTTTAAGTCCGTTGCGTCTGCCAGTTCCGCCACCCCGGCAACCGTACACTATGATAACACCAGTGCATTTCATTGTCAACCGCCGGATTCAGAGCTCGACTGTCTGAAGATTCGATGGTATCTGAATCTCAAACTCATACTGGAGTTCTTCTGCAAGGTTTTCAAGAGCGCCTTCATCACCGTGAACATAGATCAATTTCTCCGGTTGCAGTCTTCTGGGGAGCTCAAGAAGCTCCTGGTAGTCTGCATGCCCAGAGAAGTTGAAGATATCTATGTTCTTAGTTCCAATCTCAACCGTCTCTTCTCCCAGGGCGACTTGTTCATCGCCTCTCTTACTTGCTTCAAGCACCCTGTAACCATCTGATTCCGGACTCTGATAACCCATGAAGAAGATTCCGTCTTTGCTGTTTGACAACATCTGCTTGGCGAAGATATAGGATAGAGTATCTTCAACAAGCATTCCGGCCGAAAGGACAAGGAGCGCCGGCTCTTTCGAAAAGAGCAGTCTCTCAATGGCCTTGGGTGCCACAGTCACATTTTGCTGGAAGTTCTTCATGAACCACTTTCTATCCTTGTCGCTAATGCGCTCGTAATTGCTCATGTAGAGATTACTGAGTGAGGCTACCATTCCATTTGTGTATATGGGAACGGAGGGGATCTTGTTCTTTTCCATCAGCCTTAGAAGCATGTAGATTGCTTCCTGGCCTCTGCCAAGGGCAAATACAGGCATGAGGACCCTGCCGCCGTTTTCCAGTACGCGTTTCACTGACTTGCTGAGTCTTTCAATTTCGCTGTACCTTGTTAGAAGCTGATTTTCTTTCGAGCCGTAAGTTCCCTCTGAGATAAGGGTTTCCACCTTTTTTGGTAGCTGGGCCGGCGGGATAGTAAGCTGCTGCGAAAGCGATATGTCTCCAGAGTAGAGAATTCTCTTTCCCTTATGCTCAAGAAAGATCGAGGCAGCTCCCATTACATGACCCGCTGGGTAGAGTGCCACGTCCACTTCATTGTCAATTGAGTACCTTTGAAAATACTCCATCGGAAATATTCTTCTCTTCAGCTCGTTAACTTCGCCGTGACTGTATAGTATAGGTTCAACGCCGTCTTTGGCGTTCTTCTTCTTCATTACTTCGACTGAGTTCTGAAGTATTCTTAGAGCTAAGCCCTTATTCTCTTGAGTCATCAGGATTGGCGCATTTGGCCATCTTTGAGATATGTAAGGTAGAGAAGAGAGATGGTCGTAGTGGGAGTGGGAGATCATTATCACATCTAGATCGTTTATGCTGTCAATTTCAGGTAGCGACTCGTAGCCTTCCTTTACTGGGTGTCTGCCTGCATCAATCAGGATATTCTTTCCGTCCAGACTAAGGAGATAGGAATTCGCGCCTATCTCGCGGCCGCCACCAAGCGGCGTAAGTGTCATTACAGTTTCCTCCTTCTTTCTACAATTCTAACAAAAACCAGGAAAATTAACTTGAACCGTATTCTGATACAATTGCTTTGTCAAAAAGGGGTGATCTCATGGAACAAGACTGGACTATTATACTCGACTTCGCTTACCTTTCCATCCTTATAGGTGTCGCTTCCGTTCTGAAGAGGTTGATTTCTCCCTTAAGCAAGGTTCTCATTCCAAATGCAGTTATTGCCGGTTTTCTCGGGATTCTCTTGGGGCCGGAGGTTATGAAGATAATCCCCTTCTCTTACGATAGACTTGGAAACCTTGTCTATCACTTGATGGCAATTGGCTTCATCGCGATCGCGCTGAAGAGGACGAGACGCTCCACTACTAAGTCTTCTGTCAATACCGGCTTTCTTATCAGTATGTCTTATGCTCTTCAGGGATTAGTGGGGTTCATCATTGGTATCGCACTTGTAGGATTGTTCTTCAAAGATCTCTTCCCACCCTTTGGTCTTCTATTAGCTCTGGGATTCGCTCAGGGCCCTGGACAAGCCTATTCGCTGGGTAGTCAGTGGGAAGCGCTGGGCTTTACAGGCGGGGGAGCCGTGGGCTTGAGCGTTTCAACATTAGGCTTTCTCTGGGCAGCATTTGGAGGAATTGTTATGCTGAATACGATGGTCTACAGAAAAAGGCAGATCGGTATTCAGATTGAAATACCTAAGTTGAAAAAGAGAGTCGAAGCAATTATTAAAGACTTCGAATTTTCAGACATCGACGGTTTTACAATCCAGGCTCTGGCTGTGGGAATCGTATATCTCATCACTTACCTATTCTTGAAATGGTTCACGGGCTTGATCGGCGGGCTAGGTACGTTCGGAGAGACGTTCGCCCAGGTTTTATGGGGCTTCCATTTTGTGATCGGAGTTCTTTTCGCAATGGCCTTCAGAGCGATATATGAGAGGGTGAGGAAGTCAGAGAAATATGAGATCGAATATATGAACGACTTCCTACTTCAGCGTATCGGCGGGGGTGTGTTCGACTTCATGGTAGCGGCGTCGATCGCTGGGATCTCTTTCTCAGTCATACAGGAGTACATTTGGCCGGTAATAATTCTCACCTCGGTAGGCGGACTCTTCATTGCCGGCTACACGATCTGGTTTGGAAAAAGGATTTACGAGAAAGCGCCTCTGGAACACATAGTAACATTCTTCGGAATGCATACCGGTACACTCTCGACCGGGATGGCGTTGCTCAGAGAAGTCGACCCGACATTTGAGACGGGAACCGCCGAAGACATGGTTTTCGGAAGTGGGCTTGCGTTATTCTTGGGCATTCCGATGCTGATACTGCTTAACATACCTATTCTCGGCTACAAAACCGACCAGCCTATATACTACCTGTATTTCATTCTTGGTCTGGTAGCTTATATCGGGGCGATGTACTTCTTCTGGTTCAGAAAAGCAAAAGTCCGGGGAAAACAGAAGACAAAGTGAGCGATGTGAAGGGCCAAGGCTAAGAGAAGCGTCTGGGGACGCAAGGCTTCGGCAGGAAGCGATTTGAAAGCCAGTTTGCTTACGCAGGCCAGTCAAAAGGTGAGAATCATCGCCGCCAGTGAAGGATTCGCGGGAAGAGCCGTTGGCCGCTTGAGAGAAAACGCTGAGCGCCACACAAGTGAAAATAGGGACTGACGGGTCCTGACGTCTGTCCCGTTTTTCGCGATCTGTCCTCAGAGACCAACACCCTCCTCCCTCAAGGGAGGAGTTAATGTCACGTTATCAGGAGCCACACACAGTATATGTTGTCAAGGGAGAAGGAGCACCATATGATTTCTCATCAGCTCCCCAACTTATGGATGATGATGAGTTCTCGAGAGAGGACTTAAGAGCGAAGATAGGGATTAGAGAGAAAGATCTTTGACGAGAGCTCCATTAACGAGAAGACGAGAGATAGAAGCCAGTCTGAACTCTTAAGACCGCATTAGTCATTCACCGAGAAACGACCCTCGGCTCTCCTTCTCTTTCATACTACCTGCCGCCCATACCCCCGACCCCGTCTCTATCCCTCAATTCCGTAACAAAGGGGCCTTTGGTTTAGAGATCCCGATCTCATTGTGCTGAATCTGGCATTAATAGTCCGGAACGCTTTCAAGTTCCTCATCCTAGATTCAGACGAAGATTTCCAGTTTAAGAACTAGACTCTGTTACCGCTTCCGAGGAGCTCAATCTTTTCCTTGACGGTCTCTTTGACTCTTGGTGCGGCCATCTTCAGCAAAGTGAGCTGATCTTTTAGTTCTTCGTTGTTCTTTAGAATCTCTCTTATGCCTTCGGTGAAGACGGTCTTTAGTCTTGTTCCTATGTTAATCTTAGAAAAGGCGGTTGTGGCTATGTATCGAAGATCTTCACTAGACGCGCCGCTTGAACCGTGAAGTACTAACGGAACAGGCGATACTTTAGATATCGCGTCCACTAGATCGAGATGGATATTGGCTTCCTGTTTCTGCATGCCATGAACAGTGCCTACAGCGACAGCAAGAGCATCAACGTCTGTTTGTTCGCAGAACATGACTACATCTGAAGGATCGGTAAGTATTTCGACGGCCGATTCCCCCTCTTCACCCTTGGCGACTCGTCCCAACTCTGCTTCAACTGAAACGCCAAATGTTCTAGCGACTTTGACCACAATTTTGCAGTTGGCAATATTCTCTTCAACGGGTAGCATCGAGCCGTCGTACATCACTGATGTGAATCCCGCATGGATAGATCTGAATATAAGCTCAAGGCTGCTCGCGTGATCGAGGTGAGCAACGACAGGTATATCAACCCTTGATGCAACATCTTTGATAAGAGCCGCAGCAAGCGTCGGTCCCCAGTGTTTCATACAAGTTCCAGCGGCCATAAGTATAACGGGCGATCGGGCTTCCTGTGCGGCTTCTACAATCGCAACGAGGTCTTCGTAGAGATGAAAGTTAAAACCAGGTACTGCATATTTCTTCTCTTGCGCATCTTTAAGAACATCTGTAAGTGATACTAACGGCATATTATCCCTCCTGAATGTCTATCCTTTTGCTTATTTCTATTGCCAGATACTCTTTCATGTTTTTCTCATAAATCTCTTTCAGCGGTTCGGCTAACTGCTTGTCTGGATGAATATCTTGCGGTTTGAGAAGGTTTACGCATTTCTCAATAACCTCATCGGCTCCAACACCATGAGCCGCGGCGAAAGCTCCACCCAGGGCGGTCAATTCGCTTGTAGGCAGAACCCAAACCTCTTTTCCGAGCAGTGAGGCCTTGTATTTCATAAGCAGGTTATTGAGACTTCCTCCTCCTCCGCTGATGATTGGCAGCTCTTTTTTCGTAATCTTTTCGATACTATCCACGATTCGCTTGCTGATCGAGGAAAGGTATATGTAAGCTGATTGCATCAGCTGCTCTTTGTTCAAAGAAATAGGCATTTCAAGGAGTGTTATTCCCTGTAATCCTTCCCCTACAACGAGATCGCCATTCACAAGGAAGAGCGGTCTTGAATTCAGCTGGCCAAGTTTTTCAATTTCCCTGTTCAGTCTCTCGTACCCTTCTTTCGTAGCATCAGTTTGGGTCAGATCCATTAGAGATTGAAGCAGCTTCCCGTAGTATCTAACGTTGCTTTCGATGTAGTACTGATGATCCTCGTATGCTATTCCTACCGTTCCGCCCGGCATAAATGGACCGGCGAAGTCCAGCGATTCGGCGGTACCGGAAACAACGGCGGCAATTACGGAGGCCGAACCCATTGAATCAAAGAGAAATTCCTTTCCATGCGCAAATGCCTGTGCAGCGTAGAGTCCTGTGATATGATCGTGACCTGCACTTACCAGGGGAACTCCGGATTTAGTTTTCCCAACTGGTTCTCCAGTATATGCGAGGTCGCCCATCGTTTCTTCGCTTTCTCCGATGTGGTTGATTAATGGCGAGTTCCATTTGCGAGAGTGTATGTTGACCATGAAGGATCTGCACGCCTGGCTCATATCCCAGACAGGCTCGCCTCCCAGTGAGTAAGCAAGATACGAAGAAACCGGCAGCCAGTTCTCTACTCCTCCTAGCCTGAAGACTTCCTTCTGAAGAAGTATTTTGTAGAGCGAGAAAGTGTAACTATTCTCCACCCCTGTAATTCTGTAAGGAGCCAGATTGTCAACCGATTCTCTGTGACTTTCCCAGAGGCTGTAAGTCGATCTGTCGTACCACATCACGGGTTTTGCCAGGGCCTCTCTCTGCCTAACCGGGATAACCGTCTCTCCAAAGCTGGAAAAGGCTATGGCCGCCAGAGAATGAAGCTTCTCAACCTTTCCAATTACGCTTTCGACGTATGACCTGGTGATTTCTAGATCTAGAAACTCGACGCCGTTCTCTCTATTCTTCGGAGTCGTCCAATGTAGCACTTCCAGGATCCTTCCATCTTCTCCAAGAACCAAACTCTTGATGTTCGTCGTTCCAATGTCTATCCCGAGGAAGACATTCATAGCACCACTTCCGTAACAATTACGTCGCCGATTACCTTTTCTACATCAGAGTATTCGAAAATCGCGGCTCCATAGTGCATGGTATTTGCGGCGCCACAAGCGGCAGCCATCTTCAGCGCCTCTCTGTTCGACATTTTCGCTTCTTGACCATATATAAGTCCGGCGAAGAAAGAGTCGCCCGATCCAACTGAGAAGTCAGAAAATACCTTCATCGATCTCGCATGAAGCTTTTCGCTTTCCGAGAGCCATATACTGCCCATTTTTCCATTCGTGATTATGAGATTTCTGATAGAATGGTCCTTCCTGAAATCATCCATTGCCTTGTAATCGTCTTTATTGATTCCGAAGGCTACCTTCAGCTCATCGGCGTTGATTTTTAGGAGTTCAGGTGAGGCTGTCACGATCTTAGACAACCAGGAACCAGCAATGTCCACTTTCAGGCTGCAACCGGCCTCTCTGGCAATTCTCACGAGTTGAAGAAGGGAACCGTTCTCGAACCCTCTCGGGGCGCTGCCTGAAATGACGAGGTTCATACCCGGTCTTACGTGGCCCTTGAAGAACTCCATAAAACCCACTATCTCGTTCGGCTTCATAAAAGGTCCAGGTTCGTTTATCATAAGCATTTTGTTTTCGTACTCATAAACCAGGGCAGTGTTAATCCTGTTTGAGTCTTCTATCCAGAAATTCTCGGTCACTATTCCCAGACGGTTACACTCGTTTTCAATTATCGTTCCAACCTGTCCACCAAGTATGTTTATGCAGAAATACTCGCTGTGTCCTAGAACCTTGGACAGTACTCTCGCAATATTGAGTCCCTTACCGTCCACGAGTGTTACTACTTCGTCTCCTCGTACTACGTTCGGGATCTCTGTAGGATTCTTGAGAATAACCCAGTGATCATAACAAGGATTTAGGTTAAGGATACAAGTATCGATGTTATTCTCCTCCTTCATCGTAAACAATGTATTCTTTCACAAACTTAGCCGTGAATTCATCTGTTATAAGGACATCTGCAAAACCGCCTCGAAGCATTCCAACTAGACCGTCTACTTTGTGGTGACCGGCAGCGACAATGACTCTCTCTCCGGCATTAAGGTATTGATCGAAACTCAGATTGATACAGTTGTTCAGGATCTCTTTCTCGAACCTCTTCCCGTTTATATCGTAGTAATGAGTCAGAATGTCGCCTACGACATTGCACCTTTCGAGTTCGTCTGCATAGCTCACGTCTAGCAAGTTCTCCCTGAACATAGGAGATCTGGCTATAGAGTAACCCACGCTGCAGATTATGATATCCAGGGAGTCCCAAAGTCTCTGTATGTTCACGTACTCCAGGGATTGCTTCGTGTTTTCCAGCTGATGGGCATTCTCAAAGATGAAGGGCAGATACATTGGAACCGCCCTTGCCGATAGCCTTGTGGCGAAATTCTGTACTATATGGTTGATGTTAAACCTCTTATCGGCCAGCCTTGCCGTGCCGCCCGATAAAGGAATTAGGTGCCAGTCGGGTCTTTCTAGCTTCTCTATCGATTCGGCAACGGTGAAGATTGTGTTGCCCCAGCCAAGGCCAATATTGAGAGGCTTTTCGGGCAGTGTTTTGAGATACTTGTAGACTTCTCTTGAAAGAGCTTTCAGAATCGTCTTTTCATTTCTGGCGCCTCTGGCAATGAACATCTTCTTCAGACCGTATTTCTCGCTGAAGAAATCCTCGTATTCCTTTCTAACGGATGACTTTACTGAAGGTTGCTCAACTTCAATATGAACGATTCCTCTTTCTTGCGCCATCTTGAGGTATTTGCTAATCTGTACTCTCGAAACGCCGTACTTATTAGCAATATCCTTCTGAAGCATCCGCTTCACATAATAGTCGGTCGCAACTTCGAAAAGCAGTTCATCGCTAATCATCCATTACTCCTTAACAGACCCACTAACCAGTCCAGTAATAAAGAACTTCTGCAGGATCATGAATATTATAAGTGGCGGAATCGTTGCAAGTATCGATCCTGCGAACAGTGGGCCCCATCTAGTCTGGTACTGGCCCACGAAAAGCTGAAGAAACGTTGGAATAGTCTGCTTTGATTTTGTTGTGAGTATTGACATGGAGTACATCAGTTCACTCCAGGAGAACAAGAAGGCGTAGACTCCAACTGCCGCTATTCCCGGGAGAGTTATCGGCAATATGACCTTTCTGAACGCCTGGCCAAAGGTGCAACCGTCGATTTTCGCAGCTTCTTCGAGCGATTTCGGTATCGATAGGAAGAAAGTTCTCATGAACATTATCGAAATTGGAGTCGTAAACGGCAAATATGACAGTATGAGGCCGGTGTATGTGTTCAAAATGCCGAAGTTGTTAAGTGTCTTGAATATCGGCAAGAGAAACACGACAAGCGGAAGCATCTGGAAGACCATCACTCCCGCCAGTAATGGTCTCTTATACCTGAATTCATATCTCGCAAACGCATATGCTGGAAACAGGCCGATCAATATAGAGAAGAACATCGTTCCCGTTCCAACGATAACGCTGTTCTTGAAGTAAGACCAAAAATTCATGTCGGCAATCTTGTCGAAGTGCTCTCTCGTTGGTTCGAAAATGAAGTACTTAATTGGATAGGCATAGATATCCGGATAGGTCTTTATCGCGGTAAGGATTAGCCAGACAAAGGGAAAAGCTATTACCACCGACAGAAATACAAGGAGCGAATAGGTGATGCCCTTCTTGACTTTCTTCTTTGTACTTCTCTTCATCTTGCTTCCTCCTTTGTAATGTTTCTCAGGAAGACGAATGCGATAGCAAATATTGCAATGAACAGGATATTTGAAAGTGCAGCGGCCTTGTTGAATTCAAGGAATCTGAATCCAAGTTTGTATATATAGGTCACAACAGTCTCGGTGCCGTAACCGGGGCCACCTCCTGTCATTATATATATAAGGGGGAAGTAGTTGATCGTCCATATTATTGTCAGCATAAGAGTTGTCATTATTACCGGTTTCAGTTGTGGGATAGTGATTCTCCAGAATCTTTTGAGGGAATTGGCTCCGTCAATCTCGGCCGCCTCGTAAAGATCCGGCGAAATCGTTTGAAGACCTGCCAGGAAGAACATTCCAGAAAGGCAGAACCCCTTCCAGATATTCGCGATGATTACCGACATCATCGCCATGTTCTCAGAGCCCAGCCAGGGTATGTAATCGTTAATTATGTGCAGTTTGACAAGGACATCGTTAAGTACTCCATACATGTCGTTATACATCCATTTCCACATTACTCCTGCCACAATATCCAGTGTGGCCCACGGAAGAATGAGAATGATACTTCTGAAGATAATCTGGCCTCTCGTCGATTCATTTAGAAGCAGGGCAACCAGGAGTCCCAAGAGAAGCTGTCCAAGAACGCTTCCTACTACCCAAACTACCGTGTTAGCCATGGCTCTGCCAACTACAGGATCGGTGAAGACTCTAGAGTAGTTCTGAAGTGTGAACTTACCCTCTTCAGTTGTGAAACTGCTATAGATATTTGAGCCTATAAGGAAGATGAAGAGCAAAACTATGATCAAAAGATAAGGCAGTATCATTTTGAACGCTGTCTTCTCTTCTCTTGTAAGTCTACTCATCTGTTTTCAACCCTTTCATCAGGGATTATTAAAGGGGCGGGCTCTTGCCCGCCCCATGGAAAGTTTATCACTTGCCAAGTATTGCATTGACTTTTGCTTCAGCAGTTTTCATTGCTTCTTCAGGAGTTGCTTTTCCAAGAAGCACATCCTGAATCATGATCTGAATCTGTTCAGAAACCTGAGGATATTCGGGAATCGGAGGTCTTGAGACTGCGTGTGGGAATGTCTCAAAAATGACCTTCCACTTCGGATCCTGAAGTACCGGTGCGTCAAAACACACGTCCTGTCTTGAAGGCATTGGGCCGCCCTTAGCTTCGATCCAAGTCATCCAAGTCTCGTAGCTTGTCAGGTACTTCGCGAGTTCCCATGCATTATCCTTGTTTTTACTTGCGGATGGGATAACCAGTGCCCAACCACCGAGAACACTTGCGGGTGTTGCTCCATAAGGGTGAAGAGAGACGGTGTAGTTTCCAACAATACCGGGATTGGCCGTCTCTATGAGCGGGAAGGACCATGGTCCGCCAACAGCCATTGCAACTCTGTTCTGAGCCATCATGTTTCTGTAGTCGTCTTCGTTATAAGTAACTGCATTGGGGCTGACGCCATAAGTGAGGGCGAGGTCAGTGTAGAACTTGAGAGCCCTGAGACCTTCGGGGGTATTGAACGCAGCTGCGGAGTAATCGTCAGTAAGAAGCTGTCCGCCTGCACCGTAAAGGAATATTATGTATGCAAGTGTTGTGTGCTCGGTTTTTGTTCCGCTTACTCCGTAACCGAAAACTCTCTTACTGGCGTCCGTCAGCTTCATTGCCTGAAAAACAAGTTCTTCCCACGTTTCCGGTGGGTTGTCTCTGTCAAGTCCTGCCTGATCGAACATCGTCTGATTGTAAAGAAGGAGTCTGCAGTCTGTGTACCAGGGAAGACCGTATCTCTCTCCATTGTGTAGAACTGTTGGCCACAGGTTCGGCCAGATTTGCTCAGTTCCGTCCCAGGAATCTAGGAGACTGCCCATTGGTTCCAGCCAGCCCCTTTCCGCGAACGTTGGAACCCATCCGCCCAGATCGGCAAAAGCTAGATCCGGTCCTTGACCACCCTGGAGAGCAGTCAGGAGCTTGTCGTAGTAAATGTCAAAGCCAAAGAGCTGTACTTCAACCTTCATTCCAGTTTCCTTTTCGAACTTTCCTACAATCATATCCCAGGTTTCGTCAAGCTCAGCAACTTGGCCGCCAATCCAGATGTTGATTACCTGGGACACTCCGGTGAACGCTAAGACGACTAGCATCAATAAGACCAATAGCGTAGACTTTCGCATGCAAGAACCTCCCTTTTTTTGAAGTCAGGTACATATGTAACTTACTTATGTAACTATTCAATTCTACAGTCTATAATCTCACAAAACCAATTCGAGTGTGAACGGATCTCGCCTGACTAGAACCAATCTAGATTGAATAGATGCAAGAAACTCATCTCTAGTCAAGATTCTCTTCGGAAATGCAAAAAAGGGACGAAGGCTTTAAGAGCCTCTGAACGCTGGAAAGATCCGCTGTTTGCTAGAGAGAACACGATGAACGCTTATGAAAACCGCGTTGACCTTCAACGGCTTACTGTCCTCCAGGAGACCGGACCGGACCGCATTACGCAAGACGCAAGGCTGTTGTAGATAGCGCCAGATCGAAATGCCTGCAAAGAGAGAGATTTAGGAACAAGATCCTGTGCTTGGAGAGCATCGTATTTACAGACACTCTACGAAAAAGGTGTAGTGCCATATTCAAAGGAAGGAAGCAGAAGAGGAACCTTGAAAAGTATTCTAAGTTATGCACAGATTGCATTCAGCGAGTAATCTTATATGTGCATTTTGGTTTGATGATCTAGGTAAATAAGATGAAAAAATCAAAGAAACTGTTATACATACACTTCTACATAGAGAACTATATCTGGCGTAAGTGTTAAGGATTATCTATGACAATAAATCGGAGGCGGAGAAAAGAAAGCTGGAATGCTTGCTGTCAAGGAGAAAATCGTCATGATCAAAAGAATTTCCGAATAACCCGAAAAATAATCGTAAGCAAACCCAAAGGGTAAGGGTCCCAAAGAGGAACCGATGACCATTGCCGTCATAGCAGTACCCCTGATTGTTCCCTGATACTTCCTGCCGAAATAATTGGGCCATATAACATTGTTACTGACTGATTCAAAAGCCATAAAAACGCCGTGCAAAGCGGCATAAACAAGAAGAATCTGTTGACTCGTTCCCAGGAGAAGAATTAAGAGGTTGACTCCATAAACCAGATAACCGATAGTTTTGATGATGTGAATTTTGAATCTGTCCACCATGAACCCTGCTACAAAAGTCATCGGAAACTGTACCATCGCGATAACACTCAGGATGAGAGCGGCAAAAGTGGGTGTAAAGCCTTTTGTCTGCATGATCGAAACCATGTGAAATGTAACCCCGGTATTGATCATGGCTGGAACGCTCGTACAGTACATCATGAACCAATAAGCTTTCGTCTTCATGGCTTGTCTTAAAATCCATGGATTATCCTGAAAAACGATCCTTTTGGGTTTGTCCTTTTTCTTCTTTTCTTTAGTCTCTTTTGATGGTTTCCCATCAGGTGTTTCGCCCATATCTTCTGGTTTGTCCCTTACTAAAAACCAGCCAACGGGAAGCATAACCAAAAGCAAAGCTAACGACCAAACACGCCATCCGGTCTCTGCTCCAAAACTTTGAATCAGCCAGTTGTTTGCCGGGGGGAAGAAAGCGAAAGACGCAACACCACCAATCCCCATAATGCTCAACGCCTTTCCGCGATGGCGAGAAAACCACTCGGCAACAAGCGTTGAAGGCAGTAGTGTGCCAAGAAGGCGAAG
>NZ_DIMV01000020.1:401-16381 GCF_002425715.1 Mesotoga sp. UBA5557 | reverse complement strand
TGGTTTTGTTCAAGGTCATCCCGTGATGCACCTGCATGGGATCTCGCCCTGAAGATCCGCTGCACGCTTAAAAACGGTGAACCCGCTGATCGCTGGAAGAGCGGTCCTCCGTCAGCCGTCCAAGCACAAGTACCCGTTCACCGCTAAGACCATCCGATCGAGAAAGAGCAATGTCGAAGCGTTTGCTTCGCTCACGAGAAGACGAGAACTCAGCCTTCTGTCTCTTTCTCTCTCTTCCTCTCTCCTCTTCCCGCTCTTCCTAGGACGGGTCCACGCTCCTGGACGAAGGTCGAAGGACGGCTCTCAATGCTCTTACGAGACCCTAGACCCCATACCCTAGACCCGGTTCTAGGAGAGAGAACCTGGACGCTAAGCGTCGGAACGAGGAACTGTTCTTGTTCCCAAAAATGGAGTCCCTATTTTGCTATTTTGTTGCTATTTTGTCGAGCCGCCCTGAAAAGTTCCTGTTCAGGGCTCCTCTTTGGGGTCATCCCGTGATGCAATTGCACGGGATCTGGTTTCCTTGTTCTTCGTAGTCTCGAATATGGTCTTTCTCGAAGCGAAGCTTCACAAAGCGTCTTCTCGCTTTCTAGGTTCGCTTTCGCTCCGTCGGAGAATGGTTAAGCGATTACGGATAACCGTTCATTCTTTTCAGTTACATCTTGTAGTACTTGCAGCTGCTAGAAAATCGACGAGCCCTTCGGCTCGACTTCTACAAGTTCGATGATTAGTCCTTCTTCTACAACTATTCTTCTGTATGCCAGTGTGCCGTCAGTTTCCACTGCCCTCTTCGTGGTAAGTGAAAGAGTGTTAAGTGAATAATCGATCGCATCGCTATGTCTATGACCAAAAAGAGCCAATGCTACGTTGCTCCTAGTGAAGAGATCAAGCAGCTCTCGTCTCTGTTCAGTCTCCTCAAAAAAGATCCATCTGTCATCGTAGAAGTTGTGATGGCCGAAGAGTATGATTTTCTCGCTTCCTATTCTCTTCAATTCTTCTGTTATCCATTCCATTTGTTCTTCAGACACTACTCCGCTCACAAATCCATACTCTGAATCGGCCGTATTTAGGCCCAAGAAGTGCCATGAACCCCACTCGAAGCTGTAGTAACAAGGCCCAAATACCTCTTCCCACAATTCCATCCCATTTGTCCTGCCTGATCTTTGTGTATCGTGATTACCCGGAACAATAAACACGGGAAAATCACAATATTCAATAGTCTTCTTCTTTATGAATTCCCAGTCAGTTGTGTAAGCAAGGGCGGAACTGGAAAGATCGCCTGTTATCAGCATGAGATCGGGGCTCTCTGCCCTGATCTCGTTCAGCAGTCTCTCGAACAGGAGCATATTCTCCGGCTTGCTTAGCAGGTCGAGATGTGGATCGGTAAGATGGACGATGGTAAAGGATTCATCAAGAGACCCTACTCTGACAGCATTTTCTTCCAGCTGCCTGTAAACTACCCCGGAACTCGCTGCAAGAACCTCGAGGGAATAAAGACCTTCAGGAATTCGATCTGGAATTACGTACGTGTGTTCAGCGATCTGCGATAATTCATATGCGTTTCCCGTTCTGCCCATTAGTCTTGCTCTTTGCTGTGAATAACCTTCCTTTGTTATTACCTCAAGAATGCGATTATCACTGAGATATGGGAAAGCGAATCGCGGAGATACGATGAATTTCTCTTCAGCAGAAATGCTCTCAGATGAAGGCTTTTCCTTCAGCGAGGTGCTTGTCTTAACGATATTCCATCCGAGATTTGTCTTCATTGTGAAACCCAGTGTGCTTTCATCGAGCCAGAATGGATTCGTGGTCAAGAAAATATCCTTCGTTGCAGCAGTAATCGTATAGTCGAAGAGATCCATGATGAAGACTTCGACTTCTCCTCTGTAATCGGCAACAAATAAAAGCTTTGTACCATGGGGCGACCATACTGGAGAGAATTCGTTGAATGAACTGCTGAGAATTCCAGTTGTCTTACCGGTTCTCATATTGAAAGTAACTATGTCCCAGTCTTTTCCGTTCCAGTGCTGGAAGGCAAGATCGTTACCTGTAGGGGATAATGTAGGTGACCTCGCATCCTCAGCGACAGTCGTCTTCTCACCGGACGACAAATCCTGTTTCACAACAAACCATTTGCCATCTCTTCTTTCCGAGTAAAGCAAGAAGTCCTTCTTGGGAGAGATTACGGGTTCAATCTGGTCATATGACTCCGATGTCAGAGTCTTGATTTCTTTGGTTGCTGTGTCATATGAATATATCTTCCAGTCAGCGTTTTGATCATCAGGCAGGATTCTTCCTGCAAAGAGCAGCACATTGTCCTTGAGGTAAGGGAATTCAGCTTCCCCAGGGAAGGGTATCTTGCTTGACACGTTTCCCTGAAAGAGTTCATAGATTGCAGGCGGATAGTTTTTGGTTCTTGTTCCCTTTTCCTTGTACAGACAAGCGAAGACTTCTTTTCCGTTCGAGGCGCCCGAAATCCTCGACGAAAGGAAATCATTATCGGACGATAGCAGCCAAGTGATGGCTTCCACGTTCTCAGGAAGTACGAGATCTCTCGACTCTTCTTTCTTTGTGGTTTCAGGTTCTTCCTCTGTCGGAGTGAGTAGGTCCTTTCTTGCAATTGTAGTTAAGAACAAGATCCTGTTTTCTGTCTGTTCACGAATATCTTCGTTAATGGTGGGTCTGACATAGAACTCCCCTTCATTATCCTGGATCAGGACTCCCTGTACTGCAACGAAGCTTCCATCGCCAAGAGCAGATATGTCTATGCCGGCATAGTCATAGAACTTCACTCTCATTCCAGAAGATACGCTGTCGAAATCACGGTCTGACGGTCCAGTCAACCAGAATCCCCTGGTGATTGTTTCATTGTCGTAGGCGCTTATCTTCCCGAAAATCATCACCAACGAACCTTCGAGATTTCTAAGCTGGCTCTTTGCAGAATCTGTAAATATGATCGCAGGATCCGGCAATGTCTCTCCTTTTCTGATTATCTCAATATCATCAGGAGAGGCCGGTCTTATGACAAGGCTGTTTACATCTGTTGTATAGCCGACCGTGGTGAGTGTTCCCTTTACTCGTACAAGATCACCTTTTTCTACGAGCAACTCCTTAAAACCTTGAGCATAGATTAGAATTCCTGCGCTCTTGTCTGTTAGGGCGAAGTAGTTCGCCGAGTCGTGCCAGAGGCCTGAACTAACCATTGCTACCCCTTCAACCTCAACGATGTTGTCTAGAAACAAGTACCTACCTTCGGATCTCTGTCGAATATCATTGATAGTAACGGTTATCGGGTCTGCGCTTTCGGCAATAGCTTCTTTTTCCACTTGCCTTTCTTGAGGAGATAATAATGTGAAGATGTCGTAGCTCCCTGCACCATCAGGTCTGTTCAATCCCGAAAAATACAGTATCTGTCCATCGGTCCACAGACTTCTTTCGTCGAGAAATGTATTCATTTGCTCTCCGGGGTGCTCGATACTCCTGGTGTAAGGGTCCCAGCGATAAACATCATATCCTCCGATTGAGTCATCTCTTGCCGAATCAAACCATATAGAACCATCAGGAGCAAGGAATACCGACCATTCATCGCCGCCGGTGTTAAGAAAGCTGAGATTCTCTGGCGATGACCATTTCCCGTCGATTGATTCAGATCTCCAAATATCTCTTCCTCCGATAGGCTCCTTTCCGTTGAAGGTGCCTCCCGACGTGAAATATGCGATAGTCTCGTCTGAGTTCACCCAGATATCCCACTCTTTTACACCCGTGCTGAGTTCAGCAATTAGAGTTCCTTCTTCCCAGCCACCCTTCTCTTCATCGAATACCGATCTGTAGAAATCATAGTCAGTATCGGCCGAGTATCTACCAAAATACATAACCAACACTCCTTCATTTTCAATAACACAGGGATTGATCTCGTACTCCGATGTATTGATATCGCCCGGAAGCCACTGTGGTTCAGCCCATTCTCCGTTTTCAAGCGTTGTGTAGTAGATATCGTAGTTTGTCCCTACGAAATATAGAATGCCGTCGTGAAGCCACGGCATCCTCTCTATTCCACTCGAGCAAAATGGCAACATCTGCACTTCTATCTGACCAAAAGTCATGATGCTCATGAGTGCGATTGCCAAAACGAGCAATGTTCGTTTACCTTTCAAAGTTTTCACCACCTTTAGTCGTCTTTCATAATGGGGAGCTGCTAATGATTAACTTGAATAGGTTCATGTGTTCTTCCACTTTCATATGCTGCTAGAGCAACTCTTAGAGCTTCAAGTCCATCTTCTCCTGAGGTCAAAGGCTCTCTTTTCTCGACTACAGAATCAACGAATTCCTTAACCAGCGCTTTGTCGAAACTGTCTCCGAAATTCTCCCAGAAGACTCCTCTATTGTTTGAGAAGACTCTCAGCTTCGCATCAAAGGCGCTTATCTTGAGCGAACCGTTTGTACCGACAAGATTGAGAGTGACATCTCCCCAGTAAGGATAGGCTTCAGGTCTTGACCAGCTGCAGTCGAGACTCATGAAGGAATCGTTAGAAAGACCTAGCAGGAGGAGGCCACAGTCTTCAACTGGGATGTCGTAAATGAGTCTGCCGTATTCGGCCGATACCTCGACGATCTCAACATCTAGTAGCCAGCGGATAATATCCACAACGTGAACGGTATGATCCATAACCGCCCCTCCGCCGGAAAGCTTCTCATCTACGAACCATCCTCCGGGCATTCTTCCATGATTTGTAGCCGAGACCGAGAGGATTCTGCCGAGTCTGCCGGTTTCGATTTCCTTCTTTGCCTGCTGAATCGATGGAGCGTATCTTACGGGAAAGGCCATCTGAAAGACAACGTTGTTTTCTCTCGCCGTCTGCAGCATCGATCGTGCATCTTCTTCAGTTGTAGCAATTGGTTTTTCACACAGAACGTGTTTGCCGTTGTTCATGGCAAGCTCCGCATATTGCTTATGGAATGAGTTTTCGGAAGTAACTACGACCCCATCGGAGTTTTCAATTAGCTTCAGAGGATCGTCAAAGCGTTCTATGCCCAAGAGATTCGAGGTCTTTGCGCTTCTAGAAGAATCGTGATCAAATACACCCGTAATGCTTGTTTCTGAGAGAGACTGAATCTGCCTTATATAGCTGTATCCGTGCGTGTGGGCTATTCCAAGAACTCCAATCCTGAACACCTACACCACCTCCAGGAGCTTCACAGGTCTCCCGCTTTCTGCAGATCGGTTGGCGGCCAGCGAGATCTTCAACGCCTCAATAGCTTCAATACCATCCACGGGAACCTTTCTTTCTTCTCTGACCGCTTCTATGAACTTCTGTATGTGTAATCCATAAGGATCATTGGCTGTGGGGGTGCTCTTTGAGAAAGACGGGAGATCCTTAGACACAGTCTGCACCCTAATAGTGAAATCCTCATCGCTGTCGTAGGTTATCATTCCATCTCTACCCACGAATTCGAAAGAAGTTGTGAATTTCGAAGGAGCGTTTTCCGGCTCGGCCCAGCTGCCCTCGACATGAGCCAGCGAACCGTTTGTGAATTTGACGACAGCTATGGCATGGTCTCTGTTTCTGCCTGGATGAGAAGGAGTGTTTTTCACGCTTCTTGCTGTTATGGATTCTACTTCTCCCAGGACCGTTCTCAAGAAGTCGAAGTCGTGAATGGAAAGATCAAGAAGAACTCCGCCGCTTCTAGCGAGTTCGTCGAACCAATTGTTCCAGCCGTGCTTTGGAAAGACACCACCGCGATACATCCTTGCCATGACCACCGTGCCTATAGCTCCGTCTTCCATAAGGCTCTTTGCCCTAGAGTAAGAGTCAAAGAATCTCACTACATGATTCACACCCAGCAGAACGCCGTTTTGCTTGCAAACCTCAACCATTTCTAGAGCGTCTTTGAGAGTACGGGCTATTGGTTTTTCGCAGAGGACATGCTTCCTGTTTCTTGCCGCTTCCACCACAAGATCCCTGTGTGTATCCGTAGGTGTACAGATACTGACTACTTCTATTTCGTCATCGGTGAGTATCTCCTCTACAGTGGATGCTTTTGAAGAGGTGAGTCTTGCGCATTCCAGAGTCTGTTCCCTTGAGAGACTCGCTACTGCTTTCACATTGACGTCTTGCAAGCTGCTGTACGCAATGGAATGAACCTTTCCCATCATTCCACAACCGATAATTCCAACGTTTGTCATACAAGTTCCTCCCGAAATACTCTATATTTTCAAGTTAATCGTCTCGATATCGAGAAAATCACTTTCCTTCAGATCGAGTTCCTGGATGACTCTTTTCAGATAGCCCCTCTTGGAAACCTGCTCAGGTATGTGGGAATCTGTTCCGTAGGAGAAAGCAACTCCGGATCGTTTCATAATATCCAGAACTTCTAATCGCGGCGTTTTTGATGGCTCATGTATTTCGAGTGCAATATCGTTTGCCTCGAGATCCTTTGCCAATCGCGAGTACCAGTCAGACGTGAAGTACTTGTGAATGATCTGCCGCTCAATCTCCCTCTTCTTGTCGAATCCCGGATCGTGATCAAGAAGAGGTAGAAGCGGGAGATAGCCCTCGACGTGCCCAAGAATCTGAAAGCCTCCTCTTCGTGCATTTTCGGCAATGATACCTTTGTAAGCTTGCCAGTAATCTTCACTGTTTGTTCCCTCTAGCGGAACTCTGTGAAGACTCGCAATGATGTACTCTATTTCGCCCATCATAAAAGGGAGTAGTATGCCGCTCTTCCCGAGCCCGGTTTCCACACCGAGATGAGCGGAGATGCCGAGCCTCCTGGCGCTTTCTTTGAATGCTCCGAAGGCCTCAAGATAGTCTTTTGTGAATTCTATGCTGGATGGATGGTTTAACTCAAAGTGATCAGTCACGCCACATACACTTACATTGCCTTCCAAAGCTTCAAGAAGCCGAGAAAAAGTCATCTCTCCGTCTGAATAGCTTGTGTGCAGATGATAATCAAGTTTTGTCAGATTCAATTTTCAAACCTCATTTCTTCAGTGAAATTCCATCGAAATCGACAGATGATTTTATGTTAAGTAAATCGAGAGTTGTTGGCGTAATGTCGACTAGAGTACCTCTCTCTACGCAGTTCTTTGTCTTGTGAATATCTCTAAACATGAACACGGAGGGCTCCTCGTGGAAAGTTCCGTGATATCCGAAAAAAGACCCGGGCCTTCTCGACTTCAATGAGTTTGAATATCCTCTTTTCAAACAGAAGGCGACGTCAGCATACTCGGGGTTGTGCAACTTCTTCATTTCTTCTTTTGTATAGATTCTATCTGTTACGCTGATTTTCCTCAGAGCATCCACGAGCAGAGCTGTCCTATTCATTGCTTTTTCCGTCAGAGTGTAGATGTTTACGGTTGGGTATTTGAGCATAAGAATGTCAGTCTCTTTAGAAACCCTCTTTCCTTCCTTACCAAGTTCGGCTTCGAGACCGATCCTGGCAATAACTTCACCTAGATCAAGATCCGTAGGATTTTCGGCCAATGACATGGAGTGATCGGAACTAATGACTATAACGAATTCTCCAAATGTCTCTTCAAGAAAGTCGGCTAAAAGCTTCAACTCGCCATCTATCTCTTCCAATTCTCTTATCGTCTTGTGGTGAAGAGGTCCGTATCTATGCCCCGCACTATCCAGAGACTGATAGAGGCAGAAGATAGCGTCATACTTCTTTTCTTTACTCTCCTTTGTTAGCGCCTTCCGTATTGCATTGCTTCTGTTTCCGTCAACCTGGACATGCTTCACTCCCTTTCTTCCCTGAAGCATGAAATGCTGTATCGAGAGGATGGTGTAGTTGTTTTCGTATAAACAGTCGGTTATTGGCGCTCTTTTGAGATCTCTGAGTCTACCCTCCACTCTCATCTCTTCTCTGTTCAGGATAGTGTTGGAGTATATGCCGTGTTTTTCGGGATATACACCCGTCAATATGGTGCTCATCATGGGTGTGGTAAGTGTAGGAAAACACGATCTCATATTCCTCACCACGGAACCAGTCTTGGCAACAGTATCCAGGAAAGGAGTCCTGGCCTTCTTCAACACCTCCGGACCAAGCGAATCGATAGTAACGAAGAGGAGAGGGATATTCTTCATTTCAGGACCAGCCTCGAAACGACGGGCAGATGATCCGAAGCGTATGAAGCTACAGTGAATGCATCGACGATCTCGAAATAGTGATTCACGAAGATATAATCAATCTGCCGGCCCGGTCTATCTGCCGGTATCGTATGAAGACTCTTGTCAAGCGCATGATTCACCGAATTGAAGTGGTCGAAAAACTCGGGGACACCGTACTGCAGATCATACCACTCGGCGTTGAGATCGCCGGCAATAATCGCCGGAATCTCTTCGTGCTCAAGATACACCTCGAGAATCTTTCTGAGTTCCGTCTGGATTTCCAAGATCCCGCCGAGACCGAGATGCGTGCCCATCACCAGGACTTCCCGGCCCTCGATCTCTGTGACGATTGCGGAACAACCTCTATCCACGGCAAGCATCCATTCTGGTCTCGGGAGCACAAAACCAAATTCGGCCGTTATCGGGAATTTACTGAGAACAGCGTTGCCGTAGTTGCTCCTGCCCTCCGCCAGACTGAAGAAGTAGCTCATGTTGAGTTCCTTGGCAATAATCTCTGCCTGTCTCAGTCCTGCGCTCCTCGGATTTTCCTGATCGACTTCATTGAGAAGAAGAATATCTGGATCTACTTCCCTTATGGTCTCGACAACTCTGGAAAAATCCAGGACACCGTCTATTCCCATTCCGTGCCTTATGTTGTAGGTCATGACAGTCAGAGATGTTCCCATCAGAGTCCCTCCAAGGAATATTGAAAACAAAAAGCAAAAAACTATTCTGCGCATATAATCACATCCAATAGTCCGCAGATCTTTCGAGGAATCTCCTTCAAATGGTAAAATCCCGTGAAGACATGCGATCCTTTGCCGTAGGCAATTATAGGCACATAGGCAGCAGTGTGGTCGTTACTCGACCAGCTCAAGGAAAAGTCACCATCGGGTTTGCCATAAGGCACCGCGACTCCTCCGGTCTCGTGGTCTGAAAGCACGATCAATAGATCGCTTTCCAAAGAGAGCTGTGAAAGCAAATAAGAGAGTACGTCCCTGAAGGCAGCCAGTTCGGCCAGCACGGCCTCTGAATCGTTGACATGAGAAGCATCGTCAATTCTGCCGGCCTCAATGACGAGTAGCTTGTTTCTCTCTTCCTGCATGAATACAGCTAAAGCCCTTTCGACCATTTCCAAGAGAGTGGGCTCACCGGGAATCAATTCATTCTCAAAGCTTTTGTCTCCCATGGTTACAAGGGCAACGGTTCCCTTCAACATTTCGGAATCCGGAGATCCAATCTCCTCGAAATTCAGTCCAAGAACCCTGTAGCCGCTGTCTATGAGTTCGTGTATTCTGCTTCTTGGCGTCGGTTTCTGGGTAAAGGGATTGATTCCCAGCTCTTCAAGACCACCGGCAAAGAACAAATCGAGGGAACTTTCCATTAGAAAGTCTGTAATTACATCCGTTTCCTTCCTTTGCTCATGAGCGTAAAGGGCTGCCGGAGTGGCGTCGTAGTAACGTGTGTTTGTAACCAGGCCGAGCCACCAACCCTTGTCTTTCAGGATATCCGCCAGCGTCTTCACTTCTTCTCCTAATGCATTCATGCCAAGATACCCCGTCAGTGTCTTCACACCGGAAAAAAACGCGGTTGCGGCGGCAGCCGAGTCGGTTACAAGATTATCTAGAGCCTCATTTCTGCCGATACTGACTACGGGATTGTGGCTTCCCATGACTTCTCCAGTTACCAGTTCCGATATGTATAGATGGTTAAAACCCATCCCGTCACAAATCAGGATGACGATATTCTCAGGTCTACTGCTTTCCAGCGAGAGAAAAACAGAAGAAAAGAATACTAAAAGCATAAAGAGAGTCGAGAGCTTTTTCATATTACCACCCCTTACTAGCCCTTCAAACCAGTCATCGTAATACCCTCGATGAATTGCTTCTGCAATATGAGATACAACACCACTATCGGTATAACGGCCATTGCGGCGGCCGTGATCTGAAGGTGCATCAAATCCCCGTAACGCTGGGTGAAATACTGTACTCCGAGTTGAACAGTCCTGTGTTCATCGTTGTTAACAACCAGAAGAGGCCACAGGAAAGCGTTCCAGGTCGCCATAAAAGAGAAGATCGCCAGCGCAGACAGTGGTGCTCTTATGTTTGGAATCACGATGATTCTAAAGATCTGAAACTCGGAGCATCCGTCTATCCTGGCCGCATCTATCAAGTCGTCGGGAATAGTGACAATGAATTGCCTCATGAGAAATACGCCGAAGATGCTTACTGAACCCGTTATAATCAGAGCCAAGTAGGTGTCTACGAGCCCCAGATTGTAGATCATGATATACAGCGGGATTATGGTAACAGGAAAAGGAATCATCATCGCGCCGAGCAGAGTCTTGAAAATCGAGTTTCTTCCTCTGAACCTGTATTTTGCAAAGGCAAAGCCGGCGAGGCTGGATGTGAGCAATGTGAGAGTGACCGCCACGGTAGTTATTAGAATGCTGTTCAAGTAATACCTCAAGAAAGGAACGGAACTGAATACTTCGGCGTAATTCTTTAGGGTGAATCTGTCAGGCAGGAACTTAGGGGGGAATCTCATAAGCTCACTTTGATCTTTGAATGTAGACAAGATCATCCATACAAAGGGCATAATCATTATTATTGAAAATGCTATCAAGAGAGTATATGAAATAGAATATACAATTATGTTGCTCTTCCTCTTCGATCTCAAGGTCACTCCTCCTTGAAAATCTTTGTGACCCTCATCTGAACAAGAGTAATCACCAGTATTATTGCAAACAGAACGATTGACATTGAACTAGCATAGCCCATCTGCAGCTTATTGAATCCCGTCTGCCAAATGTAGAAGACAGCAGTTTTCGTATCTGCATTTCCTCCCGTCATCATGTATATCTCCGTGAAAACCTGAATCGCGCCGATCGTCGAAGTTATGAACACAAAAACAAGAGAGGGCTTCATGAGCGGGATTATGATGTTCTTGACCTTCTGCCAACGCGTTGCTCCGTCGATATCCGAGGCTTCCAGAATGATACTAGGTATGTTGTTCAGCCCGGCCAGGAAGATTATTATGCTGTATCCAACGGACCTCCAGACTGAAACGAGTACAACTGACCAGATGGCTATTTCGGGATTGCCCAGCCAGTTTATCGGCTCCGCCCCGAAGAGTCCTATGAGATAATTCGCTACTCCGTAATACGGATGATATATCCATGTCCAGATAACGCTTATCGCAACAACCGATGTCACGGCCGGAAGAAAGTATATCACTCTGAATACGCTCTTGAACTTCGGGATAGAGTATATGAGGAGAGCAAAGAAAAAGGAAATTACGATTTTCACGGGTATAACGCCAAGAGCATACTTAAAGCTTATCCAGAGCGATCTCAGAAAATACTCGTCTGTAAAGGCCTTCCTGAAGTTCGCAAGCCCCACGAATGGTTTGTTCGGCACGAGGATATTCCACTTGTGAAACGAGATAAAGAAAGCGAACATTGCCGGGAAGAAAGTAAGAAAGCAGACTCCAAACAGGGACGGCAGAATGAAGAGATACGGAGCCCTCTTCTTATCCGGAATCAGTCTTACGACGGCAACGAGAACCACAACGCTGCCGATCAAAGAGATCCACCATCCGTAACCGGCAATGCCCAGGAAATCGAGGAAGAACTTTGATCTTAGAACCTCCTGCCATTCAGTTCTCATGAAGATGATCGTGATGTTCAGCACCAGCAAAGAGACAGCTGTTCCAAGAAGAAATGAGATCTTCCCTATCGCAAGGAACAGTGCAAAAAGGCAGACCAGGACAATATAGACGGGCAGGAGGTTAAACGCACCCCAAAAAGAGAAGTCAGCAACCCTATACACAACTTCTCCCGATGCGTAGGGCAGGAAGAAAGAGAGAATTATTAGTAACAACCCTGCAGCTATTAAAATTCTACTCAGTGAATTATCTGATAGCTCTACCATTGAAAGACCTCCGAATCAGGCTTGCCGCTAGACCCCGGTTTAGGATCAGAATATTCCAAAGGTCTCTTCGAGATACTGGTTGATTTCGTTTATCGCCTTCTTGAGCGCTTCCTCAGGATCGGCCCCTTTGTTGATTATGCTGTTGTACGCCGTTTCCCTAAGAAGAGCCGCCGGATTTCCCCAACCGGCAGAGAACGTTGGCACAGCATAATTCAGTGAATCCAGAATCGGGCTCAACAAAGGATCATCTGCAAACTCGGGATCACTGATCACGCTATAATAAGAAGGGAGTTCTCCTGTATCTTTGAACCACAGTTTCTGGGCTTCGGGCGAGCTTATAAAAGCAAGCCACTTCGAAGCGATCTCCGGAGTTCTGCAATCGCTCATGAGAACAAGAGCCCAGCTTGTCAAAACCGAGCTTCTGCTTCCTGTCTCGGGGTGCGCCGGAGGGAGTGCGGTTCTGAATTCGAGATCGGGATGCCCGCCGACCTGGAAAGAACCGACCATTGCTCCATGTCCGAACACCATAGCTTCTTTTATCTGTCTGAATCCCGTCCACCTCGAACCAAATTCCGGTACATATACTTCATGTTTCAGCACTGCATCAGTCAAGAATTTCAGGCCTTCAAGCTGAGCATCTTCGTATGCGACTTTCTTTTCTTCATCGCTTGCCCAGAATGTTGCGCCTGCCTGCCTCATGAAACTCTCAATAACCGGTTCGTAGCCTTCAATTCCCAGCCCTGACTGAACCATCTTGTTTCCTTCCCAAATCGTCAGCTGTTTTGCGTACTCAAGGAGTTCGGTCCAGTTTTGAGGAGGGCTATACGGGTCAAGACCCGCCTGTTCGAAGAGATATGGATTGTAGAAGAGAACAATTGTCTGAACATCTGTCGGAAAGCCGTACAGCTGACCGTCGATAATCAGCTTGTCAATGGCCGCTTCTATGCACTTCTCTCTCATCTCTTCCGCCGTGGCGACACTTGCATTTATTGGTTGAATCAATCCATAACCGAAGAACTCCTCCATCGCCGTGGCGGGAATCTGTGCGACATCTGGCCCACTTCCCGCTGCCAGAGCAGCAAGTAGCTTAGTCTTATACTCTGAATATGGTATTGTCTGAACCTTGATTTCTACATCGGGGTTTTCCTTCATGAACTCTGAAGCCATTTCCATGATAATCATCGCTCTGCTCGGTGAATGGTGCATCCAGTGGACGATAGTTGTTTTTGCCATTGCAGAAGTAATCAAGAGCAACGAAGCAACAAAAAGTATCATAACTCTCTTTCTCATAAAACGCACCTCCTAAAAGACTCCCAGTATTCTCCCTACTGAAACAGCGAGGGGTGTTCTCAAAAGCTTCTGTTCTGTAACCTTAAGAATCATCATTTCGAGCTCGGTGTGGCCCAGCGACATATCGAACACTTTCTTTCTAAGATAATCAACCGCTTTGTCGGAGAAGAAAGGATTGCGGCTGTTGAGCACTATCGTTTCAAGCCCGAGCAAGTCGACAACATTTGCGATAGCTGCTGCAAGTTTGTCAAGTAGTTGTTGAAAGGCTCTCACGTATTCTTCGTTGCTGTTCTCCGAATATAGTTCATTGAGAAACCGCAAGAAGGAACGATCGTCCATTTTCAGACTTCCGTTCGGCACCAACCCGGAGAATCTGTCGTGAAGGTTTTTGGGATCGAAAAAGGCAGCAACACAGCCCTTTTTGCCGCACCAGCATTCGGGACCGGAAGGGTCTACCTGAAGATGGCCGAATTCTCCTGCTCCGCCATGCGGACCTCTGAAAATCCTTCCGTTAAGCACGAGAGAAGCTCCGAACTCCCTGTCTATATATAATGCGTCTCTTAAGGGAATAGAGCCCAGAAGCATTTCTGAAACCAGCAGGGCGTTAGCGTCATTCTCTATCTCAAGTGTTGTTTTCCACTCATCGCTTAGCCTCTTAAGATTTACCGTTTCACTCTGCGTGTAGAAGCTCTTCACGACATTGCCTGTCGATTCATCCACGATCCCCGGAGTCACGATGCTGAAAACGAGAACCGCAGAGATACTCTCATCGAAGCTGTTCCGAATAATCTTAGGTATTTCGTACAGTTTGTCCAGAACATCATATCTTGAATGATCCAGAGATCTTGCGTGCTTAACTCTGCCTGACAAATCGCCCAAGACTATGTTCATCGTTTTGGAATGTATGTGAACTCCGCCGACAAGCAACTCTCCGTTATTCACATTCAGCACCGAATACGGTCTTCCCTTGTGTGTGGACGGCACCGGAGGGCTATCCAGAACAAAGCCCTTTTCAATGAGTTGCTGAGTGAGCCGCGAAATAGTAGCTTTGCTCAAATTCGTTGCTTTGGCTATGGATTTTCTTGACAATCCGCCTTCATTCCTCCAGAGTTCATAAAAGACATCCTTTTCCGCCTTGGACAAACTATGCAAAGCCATCACCTCTCGAAATCGGAATCAAAGCCTGCTCACCATCAAAGACAATGAACAGGCTCGGCAAAAAAAGACAGGTTCTATTCTAGTTTGGCAATGAAAAGATCGTAGCTGCCCATACCATTGGGTCTGTCAACAGTCGAGAACACTATTATTGTGCCATCTGTCCACAAACTTCTTTCATCGTAGAAAGAATTGATCATCATCTCGGGATGACCAATTTCACCCGTAGAGGGATCGTAGAAATAGATGTCGTAGCCCCCTATGGAATCGTCTCTTGATGAATCAAACCAGATCTTTCCTTCAGGGTCGACGAATACAGACCATTCATTGCCACTTGAGCTGACTTCATTTACTCTTGTCGGGGTAGACCATTTGCCGTTTTCCTTCTCGGAAACCCAGATATCTCTCACGCCTGTTGGTTCTAGTCCACCAAAGGCACCCTTTGTGGTGACGTAGGCCTTTGTTTCATCGCCATTTACCCATATCTTCCAGTCTTGAGTCTCTGTGCTCAGTTCCAGGACAACCTCGGGTTCTCCCCATTCGCCCATTTCTTCATCGAAAACCGACCTGAAGAAATCGTAATCCCTGTCTGAACCAGTATATCGACCGAAGTACATTACGAGTTCGCCATCGTTGTTTCTAATTACGCATGGACTGATCTCGTTCTGAGAAGAGTTTATAGCTCCCTTCACCGGTTCAGGCTCACCGCAGTTTCCGTCATTCCAGGTTGCCTGGTAGATGTTGTAGCCCTGAGTAGCAAAATAAACCGTGTTTTCGAAGACCCACGGCATTCTGTCCACACCAGAAGTGTTCACAGATAGAGGCTCCGCTTCGATCAATGCGAAAGCCGACGAGAAGACCAATAAGACAGCCACCAAAACTAACATAGTTCTTGCCATTGGAAGCACCTCCTTGAATCGCGCACTATTCAGTCGAAAACTGTAGGCTTCATCAAATAAGCAAAGAGAAGTATTTTGTTTCATAGTGAGACTAGCACACAACTTACTTTATATGAGAAGAAGAGAAAAACCAAATCCATCGTGAGGGAATCAGCCATCTAGAATAAACTAGACGCCCAAATATCCATGAATAATCGATTATTGTGCAATCAAGTAGCGGCTATATTTTGTTGCATACTGAAACTTAATAGTCTTGATTAGTACAGAACTTTGCGTGTTTGGCTCGATAAAGGATGTGAATAGCCGCTGAACGTCTTGAAAAAACGTCCTCCGTCAGACGTCCCAGAGCATGGATCCGTTCACCGAAAAGATCAATCGAGAAAGATCGCTTTCGAGAGGATCGCTGCGCTCACGAGAAGGCGAGAATTGGTACTGGTCGACCGTTGATGGTTCTCCGTTCTCCGGAAAGCCAACATACTATCGAAGAATCACCTAATGACGTCGTCCCGTAGAGCCTGCCCTGATGTGCACCTGTTCAGGGCAACTGCACGGAATCTCGCCCTGAAGATCCGCTGTACGCTTAAGAACAA
>NZ_DIMV01000020.1:0-324 GCF_002425715.1 Mesotoga sp. UBA5557 | reverse complement strand
ATCGTAGTTAAAAACCACGAGAAGGCGAGAAGCGAAAATAAGGACTGACAGGTTTATTATGTGCCTTTTTTCGCGTGAGGACCTTCGTCAGAATGACCGAAAGCAAGAAAAGACTGTCATCCCGATGTGAAACTGATCGGGATCTCGAGTCATAGATCCGCTGCGTGCTCAAGAACGAAGACCCGCTGAACGCTTAAGAGCAGAAAATCCGTTGTATGCTGTGAAAAGCCAAGACCCTAGTCACGCCTTTACCTCTCTTTTCATTCTTGTCGGAGAACGGCGAACCGATAACGGATAACCATTTCTTATTCAACTTGCATCTTG
>NZ_DIMV01000099.1:93962-107928 GCF_002425715.1 Mesotoga sp. UBA5557 | reverse complement strand
CATGTTCTTCGCCGGCATTGCGACCTGGGCCGTTCTTGCCTAGCCTTGCGTCTAATGTTTTATTCCAGCATCACTTCCTCGCGCCAGCGAGCCTCACTTCCTGCCGGAGGCAGCATTGTGACCTGGGTTGTTCTTCCCAGCCTTGCGTCTTATTCTGCTCTTTCCAACCCAAACCCGCTATCCCCGACAAGGGCTTTCCGCAGTTTCGATTTCAATTACTAAATGATAAAATGAGGGCATTCTTGGTTTTCTTCAGTATTAGTATGCATTCTTATTGAGGAGAGCTTCGATAAATGTAGCGCAAATTTCCGCCAGAAGAGAAGTGTCATAGCAAAAGAAATCTGAACTTGCTTGTACTGTTGGTTCTTTGTTGAAGAGGGTCTTGAGTGATTTCTATAAATGGGCAGATCATTAAGTGTCGGGCATCTGTGGGTGCACCGAGTTAGGAACGATATTATGGAAGGACGATGTGATGATGGATCAGTTAATAGAAAAGTTTTCGATGCTTGGAGTAGATAACGCTCCTGGACAGGAGACTCTTCAAGATGGCGAGGGGCTTCGACTGATAGGAGAGAAGATCCCCGGAAGACCGGTTGATTTTTCTCATGGGGATGTCAATGCGTTTGAACCGATCCCGGGGTCATTAGATGCATTTGTAGAAGGCGTTCACT
This sequence comes from Mesotoga sp. UBA5557, assembly GCF_002425715.1. Classification (NCBI taxonomy): domain Bacteria; kingdom Thermotogati; phylum Thermotogota; class Thermotogae; order Kosmotogales; family Kosmotogaceae; genus Mesotoga; species Mesotoga sp. UBA5557. Next base: position 107,257 of record NZ_DIMV01000099.1, on the reverse strand, counting down.
TGGGCGGTGAGCAAGCGTATACTGAATACAAAGGAAGAGGCAACATACGAGAATGGTTGTCTGAAAAGCTTTCTGCATTCACCAACACTACAATTTCTCCAGATACGCAACTCATTATTACACCGGGAACCCAGGGGGCGCTTTTTCTGGCAATGGGATCGTTAATTGGCCGTGGAGATAAGGTTGCAATAGTTGAGCCCGACTATTTCGCCAACAGAAAACTGGTCCAATTCTTCGATGGAGAAATCATTCCAGTTGTACTGGATTTTCTGGAATCTGATAAGCGAGCCGGTTTGAATTTAGCCGAACTTGAAGATGCTTTCAAAACTGGTGTTAAGGTCTTCTTGTTCTCCAATCCTAATAACCCGACCGGTGTTATTTATTCGTATGATGAGATTCGATCTATCGCTTTCCTTGCAAAGAAATATGATGTATCAGTTATCGCAGATCAACTGTATGCAAGACAGATATTCGATGGCAGAGTGTATACACATCTGTGTGCCCAAGACACCAAACCCGTCAATCTAATCACAATCATCGGTCCATCCAAAACAGAGTCTTTAAGCGGCTATCGTTTGGGGGTTGCATTTGGTTCCGAGAATATCATTGCACGAATGGAGAAACTGCAGGCCATAGTCTCTCTGCGCGCCGGAGGATATTCTCAAGAGCGGTACTCACATCGTGGTTCAACGAACCAGAGGGATGGATGGAAGATCGAATGAGTGCACATCAAAGGATCCGAGATGATCTGGTGGCACTGCTTCACGGCGTGGAAGGTGTCAAAGTAAGAAAAACAGAAGCCGGCAGTTATCTATTTGTGAGAGTTCCCGAGTTGAGAGTCACCATGAGAGAGTTTGTGAAAATCCTAAGATTTCAAGCCGATGTTACGGTGACAATCGGAACGGAATTTGGCCCTCAGTTTACCAATAGTTTTCGCATCAATTTCTCTCAAGATCATCACTTTGCACTGGAGGCAATTAATCGAACGGTACAGCTCATTGAAAGATACCGGAGAGAATAATGAGCGGTATTTGTTTAGCCAAGCTCCTCCCGGTTGATCAGTAATGGTTATCGCTTGACCTCAAGTCTGGATAAAGACAAGAAACAACCAGAGAATTGATCGGTTTGCACTTGAAGATCGATCCCAATACGGGAAGGTTCAGTACATCTATGATACCAGATTTGATTTTGGCCGCTGTAAGGGACCCGGATGCGATCTCTATGACCAAGGAAGTTTGCCCACTTATGACACTTGAAAGTTTAGGCGACGAGACTGAGTAAGATATTGAAAGGTTGCTTTCCCGAAAGCGGTATACAGGTACTGCGCAAACAATCGAGTTCCAGGTTTCACTCTTTGTGTGAAGCCCGGGGAAGGCACGATTCTGTCGAAGGAAGGAGATTGCAGTTATAGTTCCTGGAGTATAATTTATTGTCTATTTGTACGGGGGGACTGAGATGAAAAACTCAGTTCTTGCCGTAATTGCTCTTCTATCTACATCGCTTTTCGCTCAAGACGTTCCTGAATTGTATTCCGCTCCCGTTAAGAAGGTGCAGGTCGGCGAAATAGAAATGGCATACAAGGTCTTTGGAAAAGGATCTCCTCTGTTGATGATCGCAGGATATGGCTCGCCCCTCGAGAGCTGGGACCCGTATGTTGTTTCTGCACTCTCAAAAGAGTTCACCGTGATAGTATTCGACAACAGAGGGATCGGAAGATCGACAACTTCTAATGCAACTCCTTCAATAGAGCTGTTTGCTAAAGATGCAGCCGATCTTGTAAGAACCATCGGTTTTGAAAAGGTCAGTGTGATGGGTTGGTCTATGGGAGGGTATATCGCGCAGGAGTTTGCTCTCAACTATCCTGAGTTGACAGATAAACTCGTCCTTCTCTCGACGAGCTGCGGAGGATCCGAGTCGATACCTCCTTCGGACGAGGCGATCTCTATGCTCCAGAACATGGGCGATCCCGAAGTGCTTCTGAAGGTTCTCTTCCTCACCGACTGGACCCTGGCTCATCTGGAGGTCGCTGCGAGATTTACGGGCTCCTCCAGTCAGGAAGAGAGTGGAGATCAAAGAGGAATTTCTGATCAGTACACTGCCGCTGGCAGCTGGAGCGGAACCTTCGAGAGATTGAAGTCGATCGAGTCAGACACGATCATAATAACGGGAACGGACGATATTATTGTTCCCGCAAAGAACTCTCTGATCCTCGCAGAAGCGATAGAAGGCTCATGGCTCGTGAAACTTAATAACGGAGGACACGGAGCTATCTATCAGTTTCCGGAAAAGATCGCTGGTCTGTTGATTGCTTTTCTGAAGTAGTACGGCCGTTCGCTGATTCCCATAGTTCGATTAAACAGTGGCCGGCTTGCTCTCTTCCATCAGAAGGCTGCATGGATGAATGCAGTTCAACTACTCAGAAGACGGTTACAACTGCCAGGCTCATCAGAGTGCTTCTCCTGTTGAAGGTTTATGTGTGTTGCCTTGTCCTTCAACCCCTGAGGCCAAAGCTTAACGGATAATATGTGCCACTTAATTGGCTCTTTTCAGTGAGAACTCTCAGTATTCTGTCTATGAGAAGCACCCGCAGCCTTATCTTGATATCTAGGACCTCGGATCGTCCAGTTGGATCCAGGTATTTCCGTGAACATAGCGGCGTGAATAGCCCCTTCTTTTCACAAAAGTTTCTAAGCCGTATTGTTTTTCACCTTTTGTTGTCGGATAATTCGATTATTACTCCGAGCTTTGTTCGGACGCATGAGGCTGAGCTTTGAAGAGAAGTGGAGATGGAATGGCCATACTTGCGTACGTTCTAGTGAGTTTTTTTTGGGGATCTACTTATCTGGCGATAAAGATCGGCGTTGAAGGCATGCCGCCTATGTTCTTCGCCGGAGTGAGATTTCTCATTGCGGGCTCTATTATGCTGGTCTTTTCTGTCGTCAGAGGACACTCCTTTCCTTCGAGCAAGTCGGAGCTTTCTAGACTTTGGCTGGTTGGTCTTTTCATGCTTCTTGGTGGAAATGGACTCGTCGTCTATGCCGAACAGTGGGTCGATTCAGGCGTTGCTTCTCTCATAATGGCTACCATCCCGATCTTTGCCGGGGTATTGGAGCACTTTTTCATAAGAACGACGCGGTTGACTTTGAAGGCGCTTTCGGGACTTCTGCTGGGTTTTTTCGGTGTCTACTTTCTTCTGGTTCCGGCCGAACACGGTATTTCTATCGACATCCCAGGAATACTTATGCTTCTCTCTGCCAGCTTCCTCTGGTCTACTGGAACGGTACTGTCAAAAACCTTCAAGGGGAACAGTTCGATAGTATCAAATATCGGGATTCAGATGTTTGCAGGTGGAGTGGGGCTTATGTTTGTCTCGGGCATAACTGGTGAATTTTCAAGAGTTAGGTTCTCGATGAACTCGCTTCTGGCAATCGCTTATCTCGTTGTTTTCGGGTCCCTGATTGCCTACAGCAGTTATATATATCTTCTTCAGAAGTGGCCGGCCACGAAGGCGGGTACTTATGCTTATATAAATCCACTGGTTGCCGTCTCACTAGGAGCCATCTTCCTTGATGAAAAGATCAACTTCCTCATGATTCTGGCAATGGGTGCGATTCTTCTCGGGGTACTCATAGTTCAGAAGTCGAAGATAAAAGTTGTCGGGTAGCACGGTTCCCTGCACAAAAAAGGCATGTCTTGAGAGACATGCCTTAAATCAGTCTCAAGAACTAGAGAGGATAATGACACCTCACATGATGATCGGGTCCTATCTCCCTAAGTGCGGGGGCCTCTTTAGCGCAGCGTTCGTCTGCGAAGGGGCATCTGTTGTGGAACCTACAGCCCGATGGCGGATTGATCGAACTGGGTATCTCCCCTTTCAGTAGCCGCTTCTCCCTTACAAACTTCGGATCCGGGACAGGGTTGGAAGCCATTAACAGATCAGTGTATGGGTGAGAGGGATGTTTGAAGATCGTATTCTTGTCTCCCATCTCAACTACTTCTCCGACATACATAACGGCCACTCTGTCGGCAATATAATCCACTAGAGATAGATTGTGTGTTATGAACATATACGTCAGATTTTCTTGAACCTTTATTTCCTTCATCATCTTCAGAACCATTGCCTGAACGGAGACGTCCAGCGCCGATGTAGGTTCGTCAAGAACGATGAACTTCGGTTTGAGAACCATGGCTCTCGCAAACGCAATCCTCTGTCTTTGCCCACCAGAGAATTCATGTGCGTATCTGTACATGTGATCGTCTATCAACCCTACTTCTTTAAGAACGGCCGCAATCCTGTCTCGTATTTCGACGTCGGTGATCTTGAAATGAATCTTCATCCCTTCCCCAATTATGTTCTTAATCAGTTTTCTAGGATGAAGCGAATTGTACGGGTCCTGGAAAACGATCTGCATATTTCTTCTAACTTCGAGCAGGTCCCTGCCTTTGAGTCCAAGTATGTCCTTTCCTTCGAATTCTATTTCACCTGAAGTCGGTTCTATTAGTCTGAGAACGGTTCTTGCAAGAGTCGTCTTTCCCGAGCCGGACTCTCCGACCACGGCAAAGGTTGAGCCCGTTGGAATGTCCATATTCACGTCGTCTACTGCTCTAACAAAGAGCTTCTTCGAGAAGATCGACTTCTTCACCGGAAAGTAAGTCTTAAGTCCTCTTATTTTGATTAAGGTCTCAGGCATCTTCTCTCACCTCGCCCTTGCCTTTGAAGAGATAGCATGCAACGTAGTGGTTGGGTTCAATCTCAATGAACGGCGGCCTCTCCGACTTGCAGATGTCCATAACGTGCGGACATCTCGGGTGGAATCGGCAACCGGAAGGAGGGTTCACCAGATCGGGAACAGTTCCCTTTATTGCCTTGAGTTCATCTGTTCTTCCTACTCTCGGTACCGCCTGAAGCAGACCACCCGTGTAAGGATGTAACGGCTTTTCGAACAGTCTGGCAGTAGATGCATATTCGACCGAGTTTCCGGCGTACATTACAAGTACTTTGTCACAGAATTCCGCTACGACTCCCATGTCGTGTGTAATCAACATGACGGCGTTCCCCATCTTCCTGGCCAGCTCATCGAGCAGTTCGAGAATCTGAGCCTGAATGGTAACATCCAGAGCAGATGTTGGTTCATCGGCTATTAACAGTTTTGGATGACTTGCAAGTCCCATGCCAATCATTACTCTCTGAGACATTCCACCGCTGAGCTCGTGTGGATAGCTGTTCATAACTCTTTCGGGATCAAGCCCGACAAGGCGTAGTATCTCTTTGACCTCGGGGTAGGTGTGCTTGATCTTGAGTTTCTTGGATTTCGCTATTGACTCACCGATCTGATAGCCTACCTTCATTACCGGATTCAGTGATGAACGAGGTTCCTGGAATATCATAGACATTTCGGCGCCTCTTATCCGATTCATCTTCTCTTCGGAGAGTTCGACGAGATTCGTGCCATTGAAAATCACTTTCCCTTCCTGAATCTCACCGGGCTGTTCTATCAATCGCATTACTGCCAGAGATGTAACTGACTTCCCGCAACCGGTCTCCCCGACGACTCCCAGTCTCTCACCGGAATCCATCCAGAGGTCGACACCATTGAGTGCCTGGACGACTCCCCTGTATGTGTAGAAAGATACCTTCAGGTTAGATACGTCCAGTAGTTTTCCTTTCAGCTCCATAAGATTACCTCCTCAACCTTGGATCGAGCATGTCTCTTATTCCGTCACCGAGGAGGTTGAATCCAAGAACGACAAACGCGATGAATATTCCAGGGAAGGTGGATATCCACCACTGATCGATCAGGTAATTCCTGCCGTCGGAAACCATGGCTCCCCATTCAGGCGTCGGGGGCTGAACTCCTAATCCGAGAAAGCCGAGACTTGCTGCGGTGAGGATTATCGTTCCCATCCTTAGGGTCAGCTGAACTAGAACGGGAGAGATGCACATCGGTAGAACGTGAAGGAACATTATCCTGAGATTGCCACCACCTGCCGCACGTATAGCTTCAATGTATGGCTGTGATTTGACTTTTGTTGCTTCTGCCCTAGATAGCCTCGCATAAGTTGTCCAAGTGACAACAGATATGGCAATTATCGTGTTCGTCAGATTTGGCCCCAACATCGCTGCGAAGGCCATCGCGAGCACGAGACTTGGAAAGGCGAGGAACATGTCGGTTATCCTCATGAGAACTTCGTCAACAATCCCTCCAAAGTAGCCTGCCGTGACACCCACTATGATACCGATCGATCCGCTGATCACCGAAACCAGGAATATGATCCACAGAGCGATTCTCGATCCGATAATTACCCTGCTGAAGATGTCCCTACCGAACTGATCTGTTCCGAAGAGATGCTGCCAGCTGGGAGCCTGGAGCTTGTTCTGTAGATTTTGCTGGACCGGATCGAATGGCGCGATCAGAGGCGCGAAGGCGGCCATGAGCAGGAATATCAGGATTATCGCCGATCCGATCATCGTGAGGCGGCTCTTTCTCCAGAGAAAGACTGTATGCTTTAAATCATCCATGAATGGTTTAGATACTTTTACTGTCTTTTCCATCTAGATCACATCCTCATCCTTGGATCGAGAAGAGCGTAGAGAATATCTACAATGAGATTCGCAATCGAGTAAATAAATGCTATATACAAAGTACCACCCATTATTGCAGGATAGTCAAGGAAGAGCATTCCGGTGGTAATGTATCTTCCGAGACCTGGCCAAGAAAAGACCGTTTCTGTAAGAACGGCTCCCTCCAACAAGCCTCCAAAGACGAGCCCGATTATCGTAACGGTTGGTATCAGAGAATTCCTCAGCGCGTGGCGGTAAATTACGATGTTCTTTCTCAAACCCTTTGATTTTGCAGTTCTTATGTAGTCCTGTCGCAGTACGTCGAGCATACTGGCTCTCGTAATCCTTGCGATGGATGCCGTAGCGTTATAGCCCAGAACAAAAGCAGGAAGAAGAATGTGCATCAAGGCTTCCTTGAAAGTGCCCCACTGACCGGCGATAATCGAGTCTATCAGGTACATTCCCGTAACTCTCGGAGGCGGGTTGGTGAAAAAGCCTAGCCTTCCGCTTCCGGGAAGCCATCCCAGCTTGAAGTAGAAGACAAGCAGCAGTAGAAGTCCTATCCAGAATACCGGCATAGAGACACCCAGTATCGAAAAGACTCTCGAAAACTGGTCTATAGCTTTGTTACGGTGAACGGCCGACAATATTCCAAGAGTAATACCTAAAAAGATAGAGATGATTATCGCAACTAAGGCAAGCTCCATCGTGGCAGGGAAGTAGTTCATTATATCTTTCATGACGGGATTCGAGGTCTTCAAAGAAACGCCGAAATCACCTCTAACCGCGCCGGTAATGAAGTTGACGAATCTAATTGCAAGTGGTTGGTCATATCCAAGCTTCGCCTTCAATCTATCAACAGCCTCAGGCGGTGCGTTTCCCCCGAGAATAGCCCCAACTGGGTCGGCGGGTATTACATTTGCTATAAAGAAGACAATGCAGGCGACACCGAAAAGCACTATGACCATCAAGAATAGTCTTCTGAGTAAGAATTGTCCGAAGTTCATAGAATTACCCCCGCATCAATATCTGATTTTTCAGAAAGAATACGCCCCGTTCAAGAGAACGGGGCGGGGGACACATTACTTAGAAACCTTTGTGAAGTCGAACAGCATTCCGTAACCGAAAGCCGCTTCTTCGAAGTTCTTGACTTCTTTGCGAATTCCCCAGAACTCTACAGTCTGGTATAGCATCGCAAAAGGTCCATTGTGGAACCAGTATTCTGTAAGATCCTTGTAAATTTGTTCACGCTTGTCTGGATTGGGCTCTATCTGACCCCATTCACAAAGTGTCGCTGCATAATCGTCGAACCATGCATTTCTCCACGCTAGCTGATTTGCCCTGTAGCTTGCATGAGCCATTGCAAGGTTGTCCGGATCGGGATAGTCATTACCCCAGCCGGCAATGATCATCTGATGACCCTGTGCACGATACTTGGCGTACATCTGAGAAGACTGCATTATTACTATATTGGCCTTTATTCCTGAAAGCGCCAGGTCTGCCTGGATCTTCTCGGCCTCTGCCTTTCTCGTGTCAGTATTGCTGGTTAGAAGCTCAACTTCGAATCCATTAGGGTATCCTGCTTCGGCGAGAAGAGCCTTAGCTTTTTCGATATCCTGGTAGAATGGGTTTTCTTCCACATAGCCGAAGTAGCCCTTGTTTATGAAACCCTGTACTAGGAGAGCGTTATTGAGCATAATGTCTTCGACGATCTCTTCGTAATTGATCGAGAACCTTACGGCTTCTCTTACCTTGGGGTTCGCAAGGGGTCCCCAGGTAGCATTCATCGCGAGATACTCGTTTGAATGTCCCGGAACCTTGACTTCAACTATGTCGGGATTTCTCTTGGCCTCTTCAAGCAGCTGTGGCGTAAGATCCCAGGCAACATCGATGTCTCCTTTTTCAAGAAGAAGTCTCTGGTTAGATGCTTCGGGGATGTCTCTAATCATGATTCTCTTCAGAGGGGGCTGTTCGCCGTAGTAATTCGGATTGGCTTCAAGAAGGATAACGTTGTTTCTCTCCCACTGAACGAGAACGTATGGACCGGCGCCTGCGGAGTGATCTGTAAGCCATGCGCCACCAAGGTCTCCATCTACTTCGTGTTCAAGGACTACGTCTTTGTTGACGATACCTGTGAACATGTTGGATAGAATCCCGAGTGTGATGTTTTCTGCATAGGGGGCGTTCAAGGTTATGGACACAGTGTAATCGTCGATCTGCTTTATCTTCTCATCGACGTTGTCCTTGTTTATCCCGAAAATATCGACCAAGAACCACGCAGAAACAGACTCGAGAACAACTGGTCTCTTCAGAGAGAAGAGAACATCCTCGGCTGTTAGGGCATCACCGTTGGAGAATTTGACTCCCTTCCTGATATTAAAGGTGTAGGTAAGTCCATCATCGGAAATCTCCCAGCTCTCGGCAATGTCTGGGACTGGAACGATGACGCCGTCAATTGCCTCTAGCTTGACTAACTGAGCATAGATGGCAGCGACGATTTTGTTCGGAAAGACCTCATAGGCAACGGCCGGATCCATGGTAATAAAAATACCGGTGTTTGCGCCTATTACAAGAGTGTCTTTTGGAGTCGCAGCAAATCCCATGGCTGCAACAAGAAGTACCATTAGTGAAATCAGTATGAAGCTTCGCTTCATTCTTGCACCTCCTTTTCCCACGTACAGGGTGATGACAAAATTAGAACAAAATAGGATACTGTCTATCTTTCTCCTGTCTGAATCCGACAGGATCGACATTCTTAAGCAATAAATGAGAATCCAAATCGTGATACGTGAATGCGCCGGTTCCAGCGGCGAAATGGACGCTCTGGGAGACTCCAATTCCAGACTCGCTCATGCACCCAATCATAAGACCTATACCCGCGCTGTTACACATCTCTACAATCGCAAGAGCGTCTGAGAGTCCCGACTTCATGAGTTTGATATTGACGTAATCGACTGCGCCTTCCTTTATGAGTCTCATAACGTCATACTTTGTCTTTGCGCTTTCATCTGCGCCAACAGGATACATAGAGCCCTGCCTAATTATTCTCAGTCCTTCGAAATCTTCGGCAGGCACTGGTTGTTCGAATATCCCCACGGGCACGTCGCTTCTGTACATGGCATCTATGAATCTCAAAGCTTCTTTGGGTGTATAGCCTGTGTTTGCATCTATCACATACCTGACACCCTTGATCACATCGTTGACTGCCAGTACCCTGGCAATGTCGCTCTTAACATCTTCGCCGACCTTCATCTTGATAACTTTATGCCCCGCTTCGAAGATCTCCTTAGCGTCATGGACCGTCTCTTCCAGACTGCTTATGCTGACCGTCTTGTCGGTCTCGACGTAATCCTTCATCCCCCCAAGAATCTGATAGACAGGTGTAGAGATCAATCTGGAAAAGGCGTGAAGAGTGGCGAACTGAATGGCGGCTTTCAAACTTGGCGCCGTTCTAGAATATGAGTCGAGCTTTGCGAAAATCCTTCTGTAGTCTCGGACGTCGAGATCCTTTATCATCTCGAGAATTTCTTTCTGGAGCTGAAAAATGGCGGCTCCGCTCTCTCCATTAACTCTGAAAGACGAAGAAGATTCGCCCAGACCGATCGTTCCGTCCGACAGAACTAATTCAACTTCAATATTAACTTTGGAGCTGGAAACGTTGTTTGCGATGTGAAAAGGTTTTACAAAGTCCCATTTCTTTTCGGTGAAGCGTAAGTCCTTGATCTTCATCCTTTCCTCCCCAAATATGAAAGTACTATCCACTACCAAAAAGTATAGAAAACATCTATACAATAATACCTTAAATCACTACTTCATCAAAATGGATTAATAGACTCGACTTTCTGATAATTAGTTATATCATACTTCGGGTAACGTCTGCAAAAAATCAAATTAAGGCTTGTGTGATTTAGTCAATAATTCTGCACCATACGCTTCCATCTATGTCGTGATATTTGACGGCTAACCTGACATGGTTAGTTCAAAAAACGAGAAAGAGCGTTGTCGTGGCAAAACAATCGCATAGACAAGACGCATTGCCGCCTTCGGCAGGAAGTGAGGTTCGCTGGCGCGAGGAGGTGATGCTGGAGTAAAACATCAGACGCAGGGCTGGGCAAGAACGGCCCAGGTCGCAATGCCCGCTTCGCGGGGAAGCTTTTGATGGTTCAACGTTGTCTTTAGCAGCGATCAGCGGGTTCTCCGCTTTTAAGCGTGCAGCGGCCTTTTCGGTGAACGGGTTCATGATCTTGAACGGTCAACGGTGAACCGTATTTCACAGCGATCAGCGGGTTCTTGTTCTTAAGCGTACAGCGGAACTTCAGGGCGAGATCACGTGCAAAGGTTCTAAACAGGGGAACCCAAACAGGAGCATTTTGGGGCAGGCTTTCAGGGCAGGCTCTACTGGATGTCTACCGGTTCTTGCTTTGGGTCATCCTCGTGCTTCAGGCCAGGGTCTCGTTCTTTTCAGGCGCGAAAATGGGACCTCAGGAGCGAGATCCCGCACAGGAGCTCTGCGGGATGACAAAGTGAGTGGATTCCAGAGCAGGCGCTGCTCACGACACCCCTTCGCGTCATCCTGCTTCAGGCCAGGATATCCTGCTTTTCTTCGCCTTCTTGGCACACTCCAACCCCCAACCGGTGTTACCCGTAACCCCGGTTATCTATATCCTTCTCACTATTTTAAACTTGCTTTTGTCTGCTCTGTACAATGAAATAACATACTCGATGCAGATATCACTCTTTGTGTACGTGAATCTCTTTCTCATTATTGCGCAGTCATCCAGTTCCTGACGAAGAAAACGGGCTTCTTCTTTCTTTAGCCTTGTGAGTTCCATTTCTTCTTCTGCATAAGAGATATTGATTCCGTACTCCTTTCTTAGGATTCCGTATAGAGACTCCTTTTCCATATCTCTCTGTGTTATATTGAGCAGACGGATATCCGCTCCCACATTTAGATATGCTTCTTCAATTGCGTAGGGTTCTCCTTCGAGAAATCTAACTCTTTTCAGGAGCACGACCATTGCGTCTGCTGGGATATCGAAGAGCTCTACTGCATCTGCTGGGACTCTGACTAGTCTGTTCTCCAAAACTACAGACCGGGTCTCACTGCCGCGCTTTCTAGCCTCATCCGTGAATCCTGTGAGTATGGCAAGCTGCTCTTCGCGCTTAGATCCTGTGACGAAGGTCCCCTTCCCCTTAAGCCTTTCGATGAACCCCTCTCTTCTTAGCTCATCCATTGCTCTCCTGACAGTAAGTCTGCTTATGCTGTACTGTTGGCAAAGCTCCTTTTCCGTGGGAAGCTTATCGCCCTTCTGATACTTTCCGGAATTGAGGGATTCCTTCAAGTCAACGTACAACTTGTAGTATAGTGGAATCGGCGTTTCACCCATGATGGCCCCCTTCAATCACGATAATTCAGTTCACCAGGATAGAGGAGACAATCCTCAGCGAACTCTATGAACTCCATCCCTGACTGTTTCCATTGGCTGTAGTCAAGCTTTCCGGTTCTAATCTTCTGTGCGCTATTCGCAATGCCGATAAGATCATCTGAGCGGTCCATTATCTCAAATTGTTCATATTTTAGCAAATAATCCATCATCTTCAAAGTTATCACAAAGAAGTTGTCGTCATTTCTCGGAAAGAACTCTACCCCGCTGCAGCTGGCATTTGCGTACTTCCGGTAGAAGGGCATGAATTCGCGGCTTCGTAATCTGAGATCGGGGAACTCTCTCTTCAGAAATGCTGCGAAATCCGATCCATTGATCCATGGAGCGCCTATCAAGATAAAGGGCTTGAATGTGCCGCGGCCTTCAGAGACGTTTGTGGTTTCAAAGAAGCAGGTTCCCGCGTAACCTAGAAGAGATTCGTAGGTCGGCACATTTGGTGAAGGCACATTCCACAAAAGAGACGTGGCATCGTAACTTTCGCCGTTCCAACCTTCAAGCTTCACGACTTGCAGGTCGAGATCGAGTTTCATGAGCTTCTTGAAATATTGGGCAAGCTCTCCTGCCGTAAGTCCGTACTGGAGGGGCAGTCTATAGCCGCCAACAAAGGTCTGCAACCCGTCGTCTATTCTACTTCCGAAGACCCCTCTGCCCAGCGGGTTCGGCCTGTCAAGAACTACGTACTGAATTCCGGCTTCCGCCGCTGATTCCATTGTATAGGCGAGAGTATAGATGAATGTGTAGAATCTCAGGCCGACATCCTGAATGTCGTATACGACTACATCAAGCCCTTCGAGATCTTCCTGCAAAGGTTTGCGCTTATCCCCGTATAGACTTACCACAGGAATGCCGTATTTTGGATGGAGATCGTCGTTTACATGCGCCCCGTCGGCTACTCCTCCAAGTCCGTGTTCAGGGGTGAAGATCTTTTTCACATTGAGTTTGCTTTCGAACATGAGGTCAATTCCCCACTTCAGATCTGAGTCAACGAATGAGTAGTTCGTGACGAGACCGATCGCCTTGTTTCTTAGATCTGTGAAACCTCTTTTCTGCAAGACATCTATTCCCAGCGAAACCATACTATAACCCCCTCCAGGTAATGTATACTTATCAATCACAATCATGCCATATTGTCATATCATTTTCCCAATCGTGGAGAGTCTTTGACAAGTATCGGTTGGAATTGACAACGGAAAAGAAAAGAGCCGACATCGGTCGGCTCTTAGCGGTTGGTCGATCGGTGGTAAGGGTTTTTAGGATTCATTGACTTTATCACTTGGACCCATAAAACA
>NZ_DIMV01000099.1:0-93949 GCF_002425715.1 Mesotoga sp. UBA5557 | reverse complement strand
TTTTCAGAAGATTAAGTGATAAACTTAACTAATATGGCAAATTGAGGCACTGTGAAAACATACGGAACGGGAATAACATTATCAAGCCATGAGTGTGATTTGTTTAGGTAATTGCATTAATATGATAAACGATAAGGAGAGTGTGATCTTTCATAGGAGCTTATGCTTGCGAAGGAAGCTTTCAACTTCTTTTTCATATGTGACCGGATCGGTTGGGAGAGACGCTGCATGAGCAGCTCCGGGAACTACTAGAAGATGATTTTTCGAATTGCCTTCCATGTGCATCTTTTCGCTCATATAGGTTGGAACGTAATGGTCTTCAGCTCCGTGCGCGAACATTACTGGAACTGACGACTCTCTTACGGATTTTATTGGGCTTACTTCTTTTAGATTCGCGCCAGTCAGGAGTTTTGCAAAGAATCGGGCTAGCCAAATGAATGGAATCGAGGGAAGGTGAAAGTCCTCACGCAACCTTACTGACAGCAATTCTTCGAGGTCAGAAAAACTGCAGTCGGCGACGCAGAAATCGATCTCATTGTCAAGAGAAAGGTATTGAAGAGCTATTGCAGCACCCATCGATTCTCCGTGTAGGCCGATTCGAGTATTCGCCCCAAGTCTTTCCAGAGCCCATTTCTTTACAGCGGCAAGATCATGCTTCTCGTAGAAGCCTAGAGTCGTATTCGTACCTCCGCTTTTTCCGTGATTCCTGTGGTCATATACGATGATGTTGTAGCCCAGCTTGTGAAAAACCTTTGCATACTTTATGGAACCGAAAAGTGAATAAGTGATGCCGTGACAGATAATTACGGTTCTTTCGGAATTGTCGTTCGGAATCAGAAACCCGTGGAGTTTGTATCCATAAGGAGAATCAACCCAAATCTCTTCCTTTCCGACCTCTTCGAACCAATCTGGATCCATTCTGCCATTCTCGACTTCGATGCGGTAGGTCTCTTCGTAAGGGATCTGTCTGGGTTTTATGACCCTATTTGAGAGAGCAAATCCCACAAAGGCCAGAAATGCTACAACAACTAGAATTATTACGGCAATTATCATTTTTTCCCTCCATATGGAACTACCTCTTTTCGAAGCCCCTGAATTCCAGCTCTTGAGAGGACTGTTCGATTATTCTGGTGATCTTTCCTCCAGAAAGCTTGACGGCAAGAGATCCCTTTTTCACTTTGTTTAAGAACAATGCAAGTTCAGTCTCATCGCCTCTAGCGACAATTCTTACGGACCCATCATCCAGGTTTTCGACATACCCGGTGATTCTGTGTTTTTCTGCAAGCCGCCTCACGAAGTTTCTCATTCCAACTCTCTGAACTCTCCCTTCGAGAGTAACTTCAACCGTTCTCACACTACGACTTTACCTCCCTATGGTTTAGAATATTTCTATCTCTTCATAGGGAGATTCTATCAGTTGATGGTACCTAAACCTTTCTCTTGAGAGATGCAGTTATTTCTTGGCGAACCAGGAGGTAAGATGATAACACTAGATTCCAAGTTCCGACAATATCCGCTCAAGTACGTTTCCCAGACTTTGCTGACGATCATTTCGGTCTTCGTGATTCTGCTCTTTATTGATGCAATCTCTGAAGCAGTTGTTGTTGCTTCGTTTGGGGCATCGACATTCATTATCTTTGCGATGCCAAATCTCAGGGCATCCAGCGCAAGGTACGTTCTGGGAGGCAACGCAATCGGTCTGCTGGTAGCTTTTGGAGTTCATGTTTTGGATCTGCTGACTAAACATACTCATATTCAGTGGTCTGATAACATATCATTCGCCTTCATGGGGTCTCTGGCGATAGGTCTAACTATGTTTGCCATGGTGATAACCGATTCAGAGCATCCGCCGGCTGCCGGACTCGCACTGGGGTTGACTCTTGACGGGTTCAGTGTTAGAACTGCAACTATAACCATTCTTGGGATAATCATCGTCTTTTCGGTAAAAGAACTCTTGAAGAAACACTTGCTGGATCTTGTCTAGGAAGGAGGTAACTGGATGATAAGACTGGAAAAGATGAAGCCCGATGAGTTCGAGGTCTATAGTGAAGGATTGGTAAGAAACTATGCGATCGAGAATGTCAAATCGGGAAGGTGGGAAGAGAAGGATGCGATCGAGAAATCGAGAAGAGAGATCGATTCATTACTTACGGATGGTTTGAACACCAGGTATCACAAGCTTCTAAGTATAGTGGAGACTGATCATAATCATAAGATTGGCTACTTCTGGTTGCATATCTTCCCGAATACAAAGAAGGGGTTCATCTATGACTTCGTGATCCAAAAGGAATTCAGAGGAAAAGGTTGTGGAAAGAGGAGTCTCGAAGCACTTGAGGAATATGCCGGAGATCTGGGAATAGAAAATCTTTCGCTACATGTCTTTGCTCATAACACCGCAGCGGTATCGTTGTACAAGAAGATGGGATATGAAGTAACCAACATGAATATGGCCAAGGCGATCGGTAATAACTAAAAAGAAAAAGAGAGGATGATTCCTCTCTTTTCTGGCAGGCGAGGAGGGCCTCGAACCCCCGACCTACGATTTTGGAGACCGTCGCTCTGCCAATTGAGCTACTCGCCTACAAAGACGATTATAGCGGAATCGATACTCCTTTTCAAGAGGAGAGGATTATTGCCAGCACGATCGAAATAAGAAAGAGTATGAGATATGAAGAGAGTGCCGAATCGATTCTCTCGAAGTAAACCGGCAGAGGTCTAAGGAACTTGCGCAGCAGAAGATACCCCGCCATTCCCGCGATAACGGCAAGTAATGATTCGAACATGTATATTTCGAAACCGATGATCCCATGTATTATTATGACTCCGGACAAGATGGAGTAAGCAGCAACGGTATTCGCGGCCGGCCAGGAGGAAGATTTACCGGGTTTGAGAAAGATGAACTTCGAGAAGCTCATTGCCGTTCCAGCGGAAGCAATAAGAAGCAGGATCTTCACTGAGGGACAACAAGCGCCGTGTATGATGATCTCTTTAGTTACACACCCGGATGTCATAGGAAATCCCGCAATAGCAAGCGAACCGATCAAAAGAAAGGCATACTCGACTTTTGTGATCTTCCCCGACCACTTTGAATATTCCTTTGTACCAAGTCTTGCCGATATATTCCCGACGACCAGAAAGAGGAGCGTTTTGAATATTGCATGGCTAAAGCCGTGCCAGGCAGAGGACTTGTCACAGTTTACAAGCATGAAGCCAACTTGAGAGATAGTATGGTATGCAAGGACCCTTTTGGCGTTCTTTGAATTGACGGCGAAGATAACGCCGACAATTGCGCTGACGATGCCGATTATCATATAGGTATCTCTCATCCAGCCGAAAGAGGAATACGTGATGAACCTTATAGACAGGTACACGTCAAGCTTGACAATAAGGCCGGATAGTATTGGAGAGACTTCTATGGGCGCATTGGAATGAGCATCCGGCAGCCACATGGAGAAAAAGAAAAGACCGGACTTTACGGCCAGCCCCCCGAATATCAGAACAGTTGCGATAGTTGAAACATGTTCGAGACTATCCATCGCAAATGAACCCGTCTCCATATAGACAATCCCGATTCCCAGTAGATAGAAGTTCAGACCTAGGGAAGAGAGGAGCAGATACTTAAGGCTGGCCCAGGCCTGACGGGGCTTTTTCTCGTAGGAAATCAGAATGAAGGAAATAATCGACGCGAGTTCTATGGTTACGAAGATGCTGAAAAGGTCCCTCGAAAGGAAAATCGAATTCAGAGTTCCATAAAGTATGAGGATTAAGGCGTAGAAGAAGCCGTCATAACCTCTCTTGATAGAATTCAGGATCACCGCAAGCATCACGATGAATGTAGACAAAAGAAAGGGAATTGCGAATTCATCGACAGCCATACCGATTCCAAGCGAACCCCACTTTCCCAGAATAATCGAAGCATCTTCAAAGATAACGAAAGGAAGAACGCTTCCACTTGCAAAAGCAGTCACAATCGCTACAATCGGACTGACCGACTTCCTGTCTTTCAGCACCAGACAGACAATTCCTCCCAGGACGGGCAGAAAGACGAGCGCGATCACCGTTCTTCCCTCTCGAAGATTATTTCGATCGTCTCGACGTTCATTGTGTGGTATTTGTTGTATATTATGATCGCGAATACGAGTGAAAGACAAAGCAGGGCAAATGATATCACAATACCTGTGATTATCACTGCCTGAGGAATCGGGTCGGCGTAGGTGGTTCTTGAGAAATCGCCGCTGACTATGGGAGGTATTATCCCGCTTCTTGCTGAGATTCCTGTGTACATGAGGTTTATAGAAGTCTCCACAATACCTAAAGAGAGAATCTTCTTTATAAGGTCCTTCGAGAGAATCATACCGATCGTTCCCACCAGCATTCCCAAAATTGAGAAATAGATTACGAGAGTTCCTGTCATAGTGTTCCTCGTCTGCTAATAAACTCGCTGGACATCTTCCATGCGCCGGCGTATACTTTGATTCCGATAAGAATGTTCAGAATCGGGATCAGCCCACCGCTGAAAGTAGAACCAAAGCCAGCCTCAGAAAGTAATTGTGAGTGGGTTTCTGGTAAAAGGATGATCAAAGTTGAGAATGCGAAAATTAGCACGAGACTGATTTTCTCAAACATACCGATCTTTAGCATATCATAATGAAGACTTGCCTTCTTGAAACTGGAAGTGAGACCGTAAGTGATTACGCCTGTTGCAAGTACAACTCCGCCAACAAAACCTCCACCCGGGCTGATGTGGCCGTTTATTACCACATATAGGAAAAGGGTTATCGACAAGGCGGCCAAGCCCCCGCTATAGACAGTTACTGTACCAAATACCTGCTGGCCTTCATCGTTGTTCACTGGAAGCGATGCAAGAAGGGCGGCGACTCCCAGAGCCGTTATAGTGAAGACGATTATCTCGAATATCGTGTCATAGAGTCTCGTCTCAAGATAAACGCTTGTAACTGCGTTGGGCACGTTAACTCGTTCCACTATTTGCTCTATCGGCCTGGGGATACTTCCAGATGGATCAAATGAAAGCATAACAATGACAAAGATTATTGTAACTGCTATGATTCCTGCTATCTTCACAGGTACCGCCCCACTATCTCTTCGATATTCCCTGAAGATCTAATCTCGTTCAATCCTTCAAGAATATCTCTTTCCAGATCCGGCGAATTCATGGAAATGACAAAGACATAGCGGCTCTTTTTCAGGAATTCTGGCGTAGGAGAAATAGCGTTTCTGCTCAAGTGTTTCAGTCTCACAAAATCAATTTCCTCTCCGTTACAGACAAATATTGAAGTCTCCAGATAAGGGATGCCTTTTGTTCTACCTGAAACGTCGTCCTCTGTAAATGCTCCACAAACCAAATCGACATCATGATTCTCAACGGCTTTCAATGCTTCTTCCTTTGAAGAGAACTTAACTGGTTCAACGTGATAACCTTCCTTTTCGTCAACAAGCCGAATGATCTCCCACTCCAGCCCTCTCAGACCGGAAGGCAACTCCTCTATCATCGAAGGCACATCGAGAAATCCGAGACGGACACGGCGCTGTTTCTTAAGTGCCATTATGTAGACTATTAGAACTAGTGCAACCCCGACAGAAAACTGGGTCATCGCAACATCCGGCGCGCCTATTATCATCATAATTACGGCCGAGACCGAACCCATAATTCCAAACCAGATAACACTCTGGAAGTTAGTCCTTGATGAAAGGACGATTATCGCGCTAACAAGATAAAGAGAACTGATTCCGATTAAGACGAAACTCATCTCTCTTTTCCCCCCGAGTTTATGAAGGCCCTGGCAATTACGTGAGTTACAAGCGGTCCAGTGACCATCAAAGCGACAATAAACGCAAACATCTCAATTATCGTCAGCAGGCCAAAGAAAGAAGCAGAGATTACGATGAATATAAGTCCGACAGTGTCGGCAACCGTTAGAAAATGGAGAGTCCCGATGATTGTGTGAGCGAGGATTGCCCTAAACGTGCCTCCGACAACGAAAAAGAGGCCGGGTATAAGGAATAAGTATCCGATTATTCTCATCATCGTCGTACCCCCAGATAATATGCAGCGATAATTGTGCCGCTCGTGTTGAGAATGAGAAACAGCAAGGCAACACTGGATATGAAATCAACTCCAGTAACCATTTCAATAAATATGACGCCTATAAGAAGCCTTGTCGAAATGGAAGAGTAGGCTATTAGTAGTTTCCAGGGATCGCTACTTGCAGCAAACCAGACCAGCATCGCAATAGAAGAAATTATTGCCGCCATTGTGATATAGAAGGTCACTTTTTCACCTCGTGGATCAACAGCCCTTCCCTGTCCTTCGAAATGACAACTTCCTCAGGGGTCATTGTAATAGAGATGATCTTCCCAAATTCAACGATTCTGTTTTCCGGTGCCTTTTCGCTTCTTACCGTGAATGCGGGTTTCGAGAAGATAATTCTGAATGATTGGAAGACCGCAACAGGTAAAGCGAGCATAATTCGAAATACGGTACCAAGAACAGGACCGGGACGAATAAGTCTAGACGATATATACTGAGCAAGTACCGAAACTAGCAGCCCCGAAACTACAGAGGCCGGCGTGAATCTGCCAAAGAAAGTGATCCACAAGAAGAAAGAAATAGTGAAAATCATCTAGTCCCACCTCAAAGGTTTGGCCCTGAAATTCTCCTTAGATTCGAAATGCTGCATCCATCCAGTGAGACCAAATCTATCTATCACATCAAGTGCATAATCGTATTCTTCTTCCGAGATTTTTCTTGATAGTTCGTAGTGCTCTCCCGCTCTGTAAACTGGTCGATACTGTGACATAAGCGATATGGGAACGGACGAAGACAATTCAAAGGCCACAAACTCCGCCATCTCTTCTGTACCCGCTATTCCTTCAGGTAGAACAAGGTGCCTGACAATAACTCCTCGCATTCTTTCTTCTCTGAAAGAGCCAGTTTGTCTAAACATCTCCTTCACTGCCTTCTTTGTGACAGTCCAGTAATCGGGGACAAGTGAGTATTTCTCTCCAAGCGCATCGTCGGTGTATCTTATATCTGTGAGATAGATGTCGACGATTCCATCGAGAAGCTGCAAAGTACTTACTTCTTCATAACCGCTAGTGTTGAACACTACTGGAAGGGAAAAGCCCTCCTCAAGTGCAAGTTCGTAGGCTTTGAGGAAGCCATACAGATTGGGAGTCGGAGTGACGAGATCGATGCAAGCGGCCCCTTCCTCCTGAATCTTCATGAAGTGTCGCGATAGCTCTTCAAAAGAAAAGACCTTGCCTGCGTTCTTTTGACTGAAAGCGAAGTTTTGACAGTAGAGGCAGCTCATTGTGCAGCCACTAAAAAAGACAGCACCTGCACCGCCTTCCTTCACCAAAGGTGGTTCTTCCCCAAAGTGTAGTACTGTTGCTGAGACTCTCGGTTCAATCCTCTGCATGCAGAAACCAGAAGTCTCATACCTGTTCACATGACATTTCTTAGGGCACAGGTCACAAGAGTGCAGTCTTTCTCTCGTTTTTTCTATTGCTTTATGTACTCTGTCGAGTTTTTCTAAATTTGAATCCATTCAATCCATTCCTTCTCTTCACTCTAAAGGTTGTCGGAAGACCGTGAGCTGATACTATCACACAAATTCGAGTCTAGGGAGACTAAGATTGCGTTTGGGCTATGCGAGGGAAAAGGAACACTTCGGGCAAGTTCGCCTAACCAACAATCCCTTACGTACAACCAATCTATCATCGTACTGAGAGTCTTACATCCCGTCAAGCTGAACATGTTTAGCATCCAGTTCCTTTTTCTTCGCCAGCGGAAAACCGCTCAACGGCCCACAGTTCTCTTGGCACACACCAACCCCCGACCTCGTTTCTCCCTCATTCTTCATCGGGATAGAAAGTTATCTTTGCTCCCAGTGTCCTCAGTTTCTCCTGGAATCTTTCATACCCTCTGAAGAGGTGTGTGGCATTGTTGATGATTGTCTCTCCGTCCGC
Source organism: Mesotoga sp. UBA5557 (assembly GCF_002425715.1). NCBI lineage: Bacteria > Thermotogati > Thermotogota > Thermotogae > Kosmotogales > Kosmotogaceae > Mesotoga > Mesotoga sp. UBA5557. Next base: position 85,960 of record NZ_DIMV01000099.1, on the reverse strand, counting down.
AGCTAGCCCGGCCATTACCAGAGCAGCACCGGCCCTGATGTCTGGCGCAACGACTTCTGCTCCACTTAGCTTTTTCACACCACGAATATTCGCATGACTGCTCGAGACTTTTATCTGAGCCCCCATACGGTTTAGCTCATCTACGTATCCAAAACGATTTTCGAAGACGTTTTCCTCAAGCACCGAAGTGCCCTCAACCGTCGCTAAGACGGCCGTTATTATTGGTTGAAGATCTGTTGGAAATCCAGGGTATGGTTCAGATGATACTCTAACAGGGTTCAAGGGGCCTTTCCAGAAAGCTCGCAAGTATTCATGGCCCTCTTCTATGCCTGCACCCATCTCTTCGAGAATTCTCAAAAGGGCGATCAAATGGTCTGCAATTGCCCCATGGATTTTAATGTCACCTTTGGTGGCGATCGCTCCGAGTAAATACGTTCCGATTTCTACTCTATCTGGAATAACTGAATACTCTGCTCCAGTAAGCTTTCCAACTCCTGTCACTTTGATGGTTGGAGTTGAGGCACCACTGACTTGTGCACCACACTTGTTAAGAAAGTTCTGAAGATCAGAAATTTCGGGTTCACGCGCGGCGTTTTCAATCGTTACCACGCTCCCCTCCATAAGCGTTGCCGTAGTCATTAGCTGCTCGGTAGCTCCCACACTGGGAAACGGAAGAGCATAGATTATCTCTTTCTCGAAATTCTGCGGGATTACGGCCATAACGTCGCCGTGCTCTTCGGTTATCTTGAATCCAAAAGCCTCCAAACCCTTGAGATGAAAATCAACAGGACGCTGGCCGATATTGCAGCCACCAGGTTTTCCAACCTTGGCCCACCCACAAATCATGGCGAGAGGACCAATAATGTTGAATGAGGCTCTCATTTTTCTTACGAGTTCATATGGAACGTTTCCTACTAGAATCTCTCCAGGCATTATTGTGACGGTTTCATTTTCGAAAGCAACTGTCTTTCCAATTTGCTGAAGTATTGATATCATCGTCTGGACATCTCGCAATTCTGGCACATTCTTTATGACGACTGGCTCTTCAATCATTACTGTAGCCGCAAGAATCGGTAGCACTGAATTTTTGGAGCCACTTGCCCTTATCTCGCCTTTGAGACGTGTATTTCCCATAACAACGAGCTGGCTCATAATAACCCTCCAATCTTTTCATCAAGTTAAGAAGATACGACCGCACTCTTATTTTATCAGAGGTAAGGGCAGAGGAAAGATCGAATCATACCATAATAATTCTATTAGCTCAGGATCTCATTATAGATACGAAGTCCGATCCTTAGACCTTCTATTCTGCCGGATTCATTAACGATGAACTCCCCCGCACTTGCCAAATAAGGTTCGCTAAGATTTATTACGAAACCTCCGCCCGATATTGAGATCTCCTGTGGAGTGGATGGAGAAGCTGGTTCCGAGTCTTCGTCAGGAAAACCTACTCGCGGGATTTCCTTAATGAAGCTCTTCCCTTGCTCAATGAAGATCTCCAGATCTGACATCTCTCCTTTGTAGAGCCAGGCAATCTTCTCCGCCTTTCCAGATAATTTGTTGCGGGTTCAAGAATCTCCGGATTCAGTCCCAGAAGATCTTCAACGACCATTCTTGAAAAGAGGGAGGTCGCTTTACTACCTTCATTGCTGTTGGTTAGAATGGCAGCTGAAAAGTCCATCTCCGGGAAGACCATCAGTAATGATATTTAACCGTTGGTGCCACCACCGTGCTGTATTGTCGCCAATCCATCGATCTCTTCAACGACCAGCCAAGTGCGACCTTAGATGCAGGGGAAGCGCCAATCTTTCCAGTTATTAGTTTTGTGAAGGAATCAACACTTATGATTCCATTTCTATCCGAAGCTCTGCCACTAAAATAAAAGGCTGAATAGTTAAGTAGGGCTTCCTTAATATTAGTGACGATGCCTCCAGCTGGATGTATTGTTCTTCCAACGGCCCAAGGACGTGCAATAGATATACGATCTTCTGCGATCAGCTGCCCGAACGTAAAACGTTCTGTTATTATTTCCTCGGGGAAGAAATGAATGTTCTCCAGACCGAGAGGCCCAGAAACCTGTTCGATGATTGCTTCTTCGAAGGTCTTCCCGGTAACCGCCTCAATGACTCTTCCCGCCACATAGAAACCTGAATTGCAGTAAGAAAGGATTCTTCCTGGAGGGTTGATCTGAGGAAGAGAAGACATGTTCCTAACCAGTTTCTCCAGGGCATCCTTACCATAACCAAAATCCTTGAAGTAATCCCCCTTCGTGCCAGAAGTATGGGTCAGAAGATGTTTCATCGTGATCTTTTCTTCAGCTCCTTTATCTGAAAGAACGAAATCTTCGAGGAGTTCCTTAATTGGTCTTTCCAGATCGATCCTGCCGGCATCGACCAATCTCATAACAGCAAGAGCTACGAAAGTCTTGGTTATCGAGCCGATCTGAAAAAAGTCTCATCATTTACCTTCAAGGGATGGTCGATATTCGTGACCCCAAGAGAGGCAGTGTCAACTGTGTCGTTAAAACGTACCCCGCAGTAGATTCCGGGAATCTCACCTTCTGCAACTAGCTTCTCCAATTCAGACGTTATTTCGCGAAGCGCTTTCTAAAACTTTCCAAGCTCATATAGCGCCTCCTTTAAGCATTGTAGCTGAACATGCACCATGAGGGAAATTTTCTGTGGATTTCGGAGGGAGCCTAATATACAATTGGATAGAGGTGACCAAAGTGGGTAAGTTGAATCTGTCCGAACTTCTTATTCCGGCTAAGGAAAGGGTCAATTTCGACGGTAAAATTGGACTCGTGCTCTCTGGAGGCGGAGCCCGAGGCGCTTATCAGATAGGAGTCTGGAAGGCTCTGAAGGATTGTGGAATTGAGATCGGGGGAGTCTATGGGACGTCGGTAGGCGCCTTGAACTCAATGGCAGTTGCTATGGACAAGTTCGAAGACGCACGCGAATTATGGCTGAAAATCGATTTCAATAAAGTGGTAGTAGATGGAACTGACGGCAACTTGATCGAAAAAGCGATTGGTGCACTCAAGACCGGCGGGTTCGATCCTGCTCCACTTAGAAAAAACTTTGGCCGTCTCCTCAAGGAAGAGGAAGTTCGAAAAGCCCCGATCGATGTTGGTATCGTCACTTATTCTCTCAGCAATATGGAGCCGAGGGAGCTCTTTATCGAAGATATTCCTGAAGGAGAGCTAAAAGACTACATTCTGGCAAGCGCTAATCATCCAGTCTTCAGAAGAGAGCAAATTGGCTTGGAAAAGTTCATAGATGGTGGCATTTACAGAAATATTCCCGTTAATATGGCTTTGAGCAGAGGGTTCAAGGAGATTATTATTGTCGATCTCGGTCCGAAGAGAATTAGAGATCTTCTGACTCTTGTTTCACTAAAGAGACTTGATGAAGTGAAACATCTTGTAATCAAACCGAGAGAATTCTATGGAGATGTTCTTGACTTCGATCCCGAAGTCTCTCGAAACTTCATGAAAGAGGGATATCTTGACTGTCTCAGCGAACTGGTTTATCTTGCCGGAGAGGAGTACTATGTTTTTGCAAAGCAGGACACGATTGCAAAAGCGCTCTTCTCAATGCCAGAAAAGAAAAAGAAAGAGGCAAAAGCTATCTTTGGAATTGAACCCTGGCAGAGCGAGTCTACTCACCACTTTTATTACGGGCAACTCATGCCAGTATTGCAAGATCATTTTGGAACCTCCGGTCCTTTGGAAACATGGGTGGTTCTCCTAGAGAAGCTTGCAGGACATCTAGAATTTGGGAAGCTGGAGCTATTCACTTTACAGACTCTGATCGGACGGGTCGTTTCTGCTGCGCGCTCAAGTTTTGAGAACATAAAGTATAACGATATCGCCTGTGAAAGAGTAGTGAGTTTTCTTGAGTTTCTAATAGACAATTCGAAGATGAAAGATCTCGAAGATCAGGAATTCAGGATATTCGAAGATGGATTCAGTTCTCTGACCCGCCTGGAATAGCAGAGCCAAAAAGGGCCCGGCAATACCGGACCCAGATGTCTTCAAGATGATCTAATAGTTCTCAACGAAGAGTTCGAAGTAAGCCTTCGAATGTTTGCATGCAGGGCACTGCTCGGGCGCTTCTTTTGCCTCAAGAATATACCCGCAATTTCCGCACTTCCAAAGGACCTTCTCTTCTCTCTTAAATACCTTTTCGGTTTCGACGTTTTCGAGCAGTTTCAAATAGCGCGTCTCATGGCGTTTTTCCACCTTGGCTATCTGTCTGAAGCTCTCTGCAACAGTTCTGAAGCCTTCCTTTTCCGCGACATCGGCAAATGTTGGATACAGTTCCGTCCACTCTTCGTTTTCTCCGGCAGCGGCAGCTTTGAGATTCTCTCTCGTTCCTCTAAGATCTACAGGATAGTCAGCATCTACGTGGACCATAACCGGTAGTTCGCCTGTCATACCTTCTATGATGTGCTTGAAGAAAACTTCTGCGTGTTCCTTCTCGTTATCGGCAGTTTCCCTGAAAAGAGCGGAAATCTGCTCGAATCCTTCCTTCTTGGCTACGGAAGCGTAGAAAGTGTATCTGTTTCTTGCCTGTGATTCGCCTGCAAATGCCTTCATTAGGTTCTCAAGAGTCTTTGTGCCTTTTAGATTCACTATTTCACCCCCGATACGAGATATTGTTTTCGAATATTTTTGTGTGAACTTATTACGGTTGAGAAAGAACATCTCCACATAATTATAGTACAAAGTCGATTACAATTACGAATCTCTCTAAAGAAAACCGACACGGAAACTTGGTCTCAAAAAAGGCACCTCAGTTTCTACTGGTCTTTATCTGTGTCTTTTCCAAATTCCCTCGAAGAGTCTATTCCGAAGTTCTCATCTTCAACATTTCCCGAAGGTTCAATGTGAACATGTACATCATAGACGTTTTCCTGATCCTTCTTTATCGCGGCCTCAACCTGCTTGGCAAGGAAGTGGGCGTTCCTAACAGACAGCCTGGGGTCGACTTCGATGTCTAGATCAACAAGATACTTGTAACCCATCTTTCTTACTCTCACTTTGTGAGGGTTGTGAACTCCCGGAACTCTTTCAACCGCTTCGAAGATTATGTTGTAAACATTGTCGCCCGGCTTCAGTCCATCCATCAGCTCGTAGTTGGTTTCCCAAAAAATCTCGATAGAGGTCTTGATTACCAGCGCTGATACAACCAGTCCGACAATCGAGTCGATTATCTGCAGTCCGGTAACTCCAACGAAAATCGAACCTCCCAAAACGGATAGCGAGATTACTATGTCAAGCTTCATATTCATCGCGTCTGCGACAAAAACAGAAGAGTCAATCTTCTTTCCAATGCTCATCTTGTAGCGATAGAGGAAGTATTTCGTGATGGAAGAGATTGCCGCAACCACAATTACCAGCTCAAGATTCTCGACGGAAGACTCTCCGGTAAACAGCTTCTGAACAGAACTCATAGCAAGCTGGGCGCCGGCAAAAAAGATAATCATGGACACAATTTTGGATGCAACGGCGTCGGCTCTTTCATGACCATAAGGGTGTTGAGCATCCGGCGGTTTGCTTGAAACAGATGTTGAGATCCACGTTATGATAGATGTCAATATGTCGGTAGTTGAATCCACTCCGTCGGCAAGAATAGCCATGCTTCCAGTGAAGAAGCCGGTAAATACTTTGATCACCGCAAGCAAAGCATTTCCAGCTACGCCTATTATCGAACCCATTCTGGCGACTGAAGCTCTATCTTCGTTCATTCAGTAACCTCCATCGCACTGGATAGGGCGCCAAGATATCTCTTGTTCCTGTACTTCGATACGGTGCCGTTGATCACTTGGACATCAGCGTTCAAATCGACAGCAATCTTCTTCGTTCCAAGATTGTGGAGTATGTTTGCGCTCTTGCTCTCTCCAGTCACCTTTAACATTATCAAAGTCTCCTTGCGCTTCACGCTCTTGATTGTGGCAAATCTTAGCCAGGGATTACTCTTTCTGAATTCAAGTATAGCCCTGAATCTCATATAGTAGCTGTCATCGACAGCTTCTTGCGCTTCATAGGACACACCGCTGTGAGGATGGTTTTTGCCGAGAGCCTTCCATTCCGTCTGTCCCGGACCGTAGCCGTTCTCATACCAGAGAAAGGGTTCCAGCTGTTCTTCGTTGAAGTACATATTGTAGACACCTTCCATGCCCAGTTCCTCGCCATAGTAGAAAAAGGGTACTCCTGGAAGAGAGAGCAATACAGACATTGAAAGGAGCGAGAGTTCGCGGTCGCCGTTCATTGACGATACCAAACGACTCATATCATGATTCGTAAGGAAGAGTCCAGATTCATAGCTGCGTTTGGCCCTGAAGCACCTGTTCAAATCTGTCTTCAATGATATTACCAGAAGCTCAGGATCCTTCTTGGCAATTGCTGACTTCAAGTCTTCGGCCAGCGGGAAGTTGAATCCGATTCCGAAGATCGCAGAATAAAGATCCACAATTCTTGCATCGTCCCAAACTTCGCTCACAAAGATCGAATCGGGAGAAATTGATCGGCAGTGCGAGGTCATCTCTTTCCAGAACGCGATATTTCTGCTGTGCTGATACTCGCATATTCCCTTCTCTATAGAGAAATCGAAGATGTGTTTTGCGGCGTCGAATCTGAAGCCGTCAAATCCCACCGAAAGCCAAAATGTGAGAACCTCTTTCATCTGTTGCCATAGAGAAGTTGATTCGTAATTGAGATCGGGGCTTCCCGGGCCGAAAAGTGTGTATGCCCACTGGCCGGAGTAATTAGTCCATACCTTCTCCCCGTCCCAGTGTCTTCTTGCCTTTAGCCAGTCTTCGTTCTGCAGAAAGAGGTACCAGTCCCTGTACGGTCTTTCGCCGTCGAGAGCCCTGAGAAACCATTCATGACTAGGAGAAGTGTGGTTGATCGGAAGGTCCAGGATCACTTTCAGATCTCTCCTATGTGCTGAAGCAAGAAAGCTTCTCAGCTCTTTGAGATTTCCATATATGGGATTAATGCTGAAAAAGTCAGTGACACTGTAACCGTGGTATGCCGGCGACTGAAGTATCGGTAGGAGCCATATTCCTTCGATACCGAGACCTGCAAGATAATCAAGTTTCTGTTCGGCTCCTACTAGATCTCCTATTCCGTCTCCGTTACCATCGCAAAATGATCTTATATACAGCTCGTAGAACACGTACATCCCTCCCGACTATGGCAGTCCGAAATCGAACCGATTCACGAGAACTATCACTGTCCCTAGAATCTTACATCTTATCATAGTTATCCAATAGCGCATTGTGTTAAAATCTTGTCTGTTCTAGGAGGTGTGGAAGATGCTAATAATGGAGACTCTGAGCAAGGGCGAACAGATGAATGCGAGCGACGTTCATGTGACTTCCGGAGGTTATGTGATGTACAGGGTCGATGGCGAGTTGATTCAGGACAAGCTTCTTACCGATGCGATAATGATGAAAAAGATCATTGCTGAGCTTAAGGAAGTTACGGGGATGGAGTTTGAGGACTCGAGCAGTAAGGAAATCGATTTCTCTTTTGGCTTCAGCTCATCGAGAGTAAGAGGAAATTACTTCTACTCAAATAAGCTTCCTGTGATAGCTCTGAGGCTCATTCCGAAAACAGTTAAGACTATAGATGACCTGGGGTACCCCGCCATTTTCAAAGACTTCTGCAAGCCGGACAAGGGACTCGTGCTAGTTGCGGGGCCTACAGGCAGCGGTAAATCAACCACTCTTGCAGCGATGCTGGAAAACATAAACAGAACAAGGAATGCACACCTCATAACTATAGAGGATCCTGTAGAGTATGTTTTTGAGCAAAAGACCGCTTTGATTCACCAGAGGGAGCTTGGACCCGATACCAAGTCCTTCTACAACGGCCTTAAGTATGCCTTGAGGCAGGACCCGGACGTAATTCTCGTTGGCGAGATGAGAGATAGCGAGACTATGGAACTTGCGATGACCGCTGCGGAGACCGGTCACCTTGTTTTCTCAACGATTCATACGAATTCTGCCGCCACCACTCCCGAAAGGATAGTCGGAGTCTTCCCACCTCATCAGCAGAACCAAATAGCAATGCAGCTTGCAAATACCTTGCTGGCTGTCATTTACCAAAGGCTGCTGAGAAGAAGAGACGGCAAAGGGAGGATTGCAATTCTTGAGATTCTAGTTGTGAACCAGGCGATAAGGAACCTTATCAGGGAACAGAAGTTTCATCAGATAGAATCTATGATGCAAGCCGGCATTAAGTTTGGAATGGTTACCTTTGATGATGCGTTGATGGATGCTTTCAAGAAGGGCATTATCGACAAGGATCAACTTCAGAACTATGCGAGAGATGCGAACGCCATGGCCAGGAGGGCCTTCTAATGGATCTAGAAAAGATAATGGAAGTATTCAGGGAGAGATTCAAGGAAGTTGAAAGGGAGCTCTCCAGACCAGAAGTTGCCTCCGATCCCGATAAACTTATGGAGTACGGCAAGAAACATTCCGAGCTTTCCGAGATCATAAATCTCTACAATGACATAGAATCGATGAAAAGCGAGCTTGACGAATGGTATGAGATGAAGAATTCTGCCGGTGAGAGCGAACAGGAAGAGATAGCCCAGACAATATCAGACCTTGAGAATAGCATTGGGAAACAGGAACTGAATCTAAAGGGACTACTGGTCCCCGATCTATCAGACAATAGAAACATAATTATCGAGATAAGAGCGGGAACTGGCGGCGAAGAGGCGGCTCTCTTCGCTGCGGATCTATTCCGCATGTACAGCAGATATGCCGAGCGAAACAACTGGAAATCAGAGATCATTGATTCCAATGAAACAGACATCGGCGGATTAAAAGAAATCGTATTTCAGATAAGAGGTCGGAGCGTATTCAGCAAACTGAAGTATGAAAGCGGAGTCCACAGGGTCCAGAGAGTTCCCTCTACAGAATCCGGCGGAAGGATCCATACTTCGACCGCCACAGTGGCGGTTCTTCCTGAAGTCAGCGAGACGGAAGTCAAAATCGATCCTGCCGACCTAAGAATCGATACGTACAGAGCTTCAGGAGCAGGCGGTCAGCATGTTAACAAGACAGATTCAGCGGTCAGGATAGTTCATGAACCAACGGGAATCGTTGTTGCGGTACAGAAGGAGAGATCTCAGCACCAGAACAAGGCCAGGGCCCTCGAGATACTTCGTGCAAAACTCTACGAGATGTATAGCTCTAAGGCGGAAAATGAAATTGTCGAGACCAGAAGAACGCAAATAGGAACTGGAGAGCGAAGTGAGAAGATAAGAACATACAACTTCCCTCAAAACAGGGTCACTGACCACAGGATTAACTTCACCAGCTACAGACTTCTTTATATAATGGACGGCGACCTCGACGAACTGGTAACAGAGCTTTCCGCTGCAGATATAAACAAGCGTTTGGAACTGCTCCACAGGAAACTTATCGGTTAGTCTAGAGCCTCTTCTACGGAGACAGAGCATGAAGAATGAGAAGCCTCTAAGAACAAACGCAACAAGGATTCTGGACGGTCTCGGCATAGAGTATGAGGTTCTTGAGTACGAAGTTGACGAAAGTGATCTGGGCGCTGTTAAGGTCGCTTCCGAACTTGGACTTTCAGCTCCTAAAACGATGAAGACAATCGTACTCAAAGGTGATCGAAGCGGTGTCTTCGTGTGCTGTCTCGGTGGGCATCGGGAAATCGATATGAAGAAGCTTCCGGAGATAACTGGTGATAGAAATATCGAAACGGTCTCCTCAGACCGGCTTCTAGCTATTACAGGTTACGTCAGGGGAGGGGTCTCTCCTCTGGCGATGAACAAGAGCTTCAAAGTCTATATAGATGGAGAAGTCTTGAGTGAAGAGAGGATTTCTATGAGCGCTGGCAAGCGGGGCCTTCAGATATGGTTAAGGCCGACGGATCTGGTTGTCGCTACGAAAGGTAATGTCGCTTCGTTCTCCAAAGAGAAACACTGAGAGTTCCGGGCTACGCTTGGCAATTAGATTTTGAAAATTATCACTAGAACGGAAACTATTCCGAAGAAAAGGGCCAGTAGCAGCAGAACCGTAGAAATCTCCATCAATCTTCTCTCCCTTCAAACTCCTGTCAATCAATTCTACATTTTTCTTTCCCATCTCAAAAGGAACTGTGAGTAATCTAAGTTGATCATATTGAAAGACATTGTACAATTGAATTGAAAGGACGGTGGTGAAATGTACATCCGCTCTGGTGATCCAGTGAGAACAGTAATCAAAGTTATCGGTGGAATAGTCTACGGTGTCGGCATAGGCTTGATAATGCTTAGCTTTGCTAGTTTCTTTCTGGCTCCGTATCTAAGCCTTGTTTTTGGAAGTGTATTCGTTTTTATAGTGTTGGGCTTCATCGCAACAACCCTCGGGAGAATGCTTCTAGGCATGGCGAAGACGAAGAGCTTCTCCGGTCCTGTTAGTGAACAGGAACCCGTTAGCAGGAGCGAAGTTCAGGAGGAAATGACCTACGACTACACCTTTGTTTCCGATAGAGAGGCAAGAATCGAGAAGAAGAAGAGTAAGAGTTATTCTAGGTGTCCGGAGTGCGGCACAGAGAATGACGACAAGGCAAGCAAGTGTTCCAGTTGCGGAACCTCTCTCACTGGTTACAAGAAATGTAGCCTTTGCTATATGTTGAACAAAAAAGAGAATCGTTTCTGCAAGAACTGTGGACACGATTTCAATCTTGACTGAGTAAAAAGACTCCGAGATGCATGGCAGCAGAAGATCTGTGCGCTGTGAGGAGACGTCCTTGGTCCTTCGTCCCGGATCATGGACCCGTCCTTCGAAAGAACAGTTGCAAGTTGTCAGTTNNGCAATGCCTGCTTCGCAGGGAAAGAGCCGCTTTTCGCTGAGCGCTGAGCGCTGAACGCTTGGAAGACCAAAATCCGTTTGCCACTAAAAGTTGATGGGGGAACTTAATCTCACAGCGATCAGCGGGTCCTTGTTCGGTCTTAAGCGTACAGCGGATCTGGGAACGAAGAACAGATCCTCGCTCGAGTTTGTCCTTCAGGACTGATTTTCATCTCCCCGGTCTTCGATCTCGGAACTATCCAGTGGAGTTCAACGGAGGACAAGGCATTTGCTCTCTGAACTCCTGCCTATGTCGCTTCTGCCTGGTTTCACAGCAAGGTCTCTAAGGTGAGCTGGAGACTCTTGTTGAAGAGGCAAGTAGATGGGTAAAGGAGGAGTATGTAAGCGCGCTCTGGGAGGGAAACAAGCTTGCCGACGATAGAAAACGGAGTATAGCAGAGATTCTGGAAATGCTTACAGGGATCAGCTCGGCCTTATTCTATCAACGAAATCTAAGGATGAACCAGGTGGACTTCTGTACATTGCTGCTAGAAGAGAGCGACCGCTCCCTGAGCGCGTATGACTCAAGAATAACGGCAATCGGACCATGTATTGGGGCCTCAAATGATGGCACAATGTTCAATCTTTCGGGGCAGCTGAAGACATGCGCAAATGATTACATCCAGAGAGATAGGATATGAAACAAATCTGCCTTACCGAAAGTGAGCGGGAACGCAGAAGTGTATCTGAACAGGAATTGGGAGGGCGGCAAAGTTGAGCCAGAAATGCCTGATTCACTTAACCTGGGATTTCCCGATGCAAGTGACGCCCTTTCACATGCTTTGACCAGAGCGCCCTATCTAAGAGTTTTCGTCGCTGGAGGAAGGTTGATCTTGAGTACCCCTTTGAATCGGTTGCCTATAGCATTGATCATATCAAGATCTCGGATTCTCTTCGTGCCAACATCATTCACAGAGTCTACGAGGGCGGCCATATGATCTATGTTAATCCCGAGGCTCTGGAAGAGCTGAAGAAGGATTTAGAACTCTTCTACGGCAATTGAGGTTATCTATAACAACGAATGTAGGCTGAAAACTCGCATCTATTGATCTTGGGAAGTCTCACGGGGTTAGGATGAATCAGTAGTTGAGAAAACAATGTCGAAAGACATGAATCCGGTCTGGCGTCGTGCTACTAATTGGAGTTATTACAAACTGTTGTATAATTAAATATAGAATCTTCTATTTCTCGTTTTCTAATTATGTTTTCCATTTGGGCGGTGATGCTACGAATGTCTTCATCTATTATCGTTGTAACCGGAATGTCCGGCGCCGGAAAGTCTTCGGCAATCGATGTTCTTGAGGATTTTGGCTTCTTCTGCATGGACAACGTTCCTCCTTCGATTATTGAAGAGCTTGTAAGAATAATCGGCGAGCAGGAAATCGACAAGAGTGCCGTCGTAATCGATATTCGTACGGCCAAGAAGTTCGGCGGAATGGATAAGGTAATTGAGAGCATTGAATCGCTTAAAGAGAGAGGATTGGGAGTAACATCGATTTTCCTCGATGCTGAGGACGAGGTTCTGTACTACAGATATCAGAAGACGCGAAGAGCACATCCTCTCCAGGAAGAGATAGGACTTGAAGAAGCGATTCAGAAGGAAAGAAGTATCATGGAGCCGCTGAAACTGCACTGTGGTCATGTTATCGATACTTCAAGAATGGATATGAAAGAGATGAAAGAGGCAATTGTTTCGATAATTAGCGGCAAGGGATATTCGCTTCCACCTATGAGAATAGAAATAGAGAGCTTCTCTTATAATGAAGGAGTGCCTCATGATGCCAACCTGATTTTCGATGTGAGATTCCTTCCCAACCCCTATTATTACGAGGATCTCATAGAGCTCACAGGAATGGACAAACAAGTTAAGGATTATTTGGAGACCTATCCGGAAATCGAAAGCTATTTCGACACTGTTTTGAGACTATGCAGGATAACGATAGAGGGATTCGCGGGAAGCGGAAGAAACTTCATCAAGATAGCTATTGGCTGTACCGGGGGCAAGCATAGGTCTGTGTATATCGCCGAACGTCTGTACGAAGCGCTCAAGATAGATAGTGTAAGGCTTTCGCTTGATCACAGAGAGCAAAAAATACATAAAGAGAACTCCTGATCCATATTCTTGCTAATTTTGGAGGTATTTCAGGTGAGAAGCAGATTAACCTATCTCCGGATAAGCGGTATGTCGGCCTCTTGTTCCAGAATTATGCGCTTTGGCCACATATGACCGTCTATCAGAACATTGCTTTCGGTCTTGAAAACATGAAGTGGAGCAAAGAAGAGATCAGAAAACGCGTAAAGGAAATGGGCGATCTCGTCAAGATAAGCGATCTTCTTGACAGGTATACTTCAGAACTTTCGGGCGGTCAGCAACAGAGAGTAGCAGTTGCAAGAACCCTCGCTCCAAATCCTATGGTGCTCTTGATGGATGAGCCGCTTTCTAACCTGGATGCCAAACTGAGAATGGAAATGAGAGCCGAGTTGAAACGGCTCCACAGAGAAATCGAATCGACTGTCGTATACGTTACCCACGACCAGCTGGAAGCGATGACTCTGGCAACCAAGGTCTGTCTTCTTGAAGAGGGCGTTCTCCAGCAATATGCGCCGCCGCTCGTAATATACGATCAGCCGTCCAATATCTTCGTCGGAGATTTCATCGGGAATCCTTCAATGAATTTCCTGGATGCCACAGTTAAGGGCGCTGAGAAAGATAGAGTCTCTCTTGAAACCGCCGAACTCACCATGGAGATGATTTTCAAGAGCAAAGAGGCAGAAGTTAAGAACGGTGACGAAGTAATAATTGGTTTGAGACCGGAGGACATCACGCTAAACCCGTACAGCGGAGCAAATAGTTGTGTTATCTACTCAACGCTTCCTTCTGGAATGGAGACAGTGGTGAGGGCAAAAATCAAGAACACGATGTTCTCAATAGTCGTCTTTGGAAGAGTCGATTTCGTAGTTGATTCGAAGATGGAGATCTCCTTTCCTTCAGTCAACTACTTGCTTTTCGACAAAGCTACAAAGAATAAGATAGGAGCGGGCTCTTTGAAGTTGACAGAGTAGAGGCAATGCTTATTTGGGAGAGGGATCTTGAAGTATTCCTCTCCATGCTACTTCAGAGAGTAATCGTATTGAATCTATATCTCAGGAACCCACAAAACTCTTCTTCTCTTTCTTGCAGATCTTTTTGACGGTGTTCCTGCCCATCGCGGCACAGCCGTAGAGATTTGTTCCACCTATAGTATGTCCTATTACGGAGAAGTTCTTAAGAGTCTTCAATACCAGTGGTTTGTTGAGAAGTCCCCTGAGAGTGTCTTTCATTCGAAAGTCCTCTTTGCTCCCGTAGCCACGTCCATTTGACGTGAACTTCTCTGTAGTCATTGGCGTTGCAACATCAGTCACTTCAACTTCATCGGTGATGCCGGGATTAACTCTCTCGATTGCATTGATAGTGTTACTGGCAATCTTTTCCTTTGGCGCCATTGTTCCATCATAACTGTAATTCAGAAGGTTTACTATGGAGCATCCGTCACCTGCAATCTCAATCGGTTCATCCAGAAAGAAAGACATTGCATTCGGCAATTGTGACAGGTCCATGTCAATGCCAAAAGGCACGTGCGGAGCCATCATCATTCTGTCGATGGGCTTCGAATACATCGAGCGCAGCCGATCGGTGAGGTGTCTCTCATCTATTAGTTTCTTAAAAGTATCATAGCCGTAGGCGTCTGAAACCACATAGTCGGCGTTAAGCTCCTGACCACTTTCGAGCCTTACTCCGACTGCCCTTCCCTCCCTTTCAATGACCTTAACTGCTGACGAATCGTACAGTATCTCGCCCCCGAGGGAAGCGTATCTCTTCACGATTGACTCGATGAACTTACCGGAACCTCCGGAGTACCTTCCGCATCTCTTTGCGTTGGAGCCTGCCATTACTCAAAGATTGAGAGTCATGGGGATATTTGCCCAACCGCATTGAATGACTGGAAAGAACATCCTTAAGGCAGGATTCTTGAATCTCTGAGCAAAAGCAATCATTGTGTACTTCGTGACCTTTCTGTTCTCTATGAGAGCAAAGATGTTCTTGATCCAGTCTCTGAATTTCCAGAATCCCACTTCTAGAAGATCCATATCTGAAAGTCTGCGGATTCCGTTGATATAGTCCTCTATTGTATGAGAGTCTTCAGGAGCGATTCTCTTCATTTCGGTTTCAAGTCTTTCGAGATAGTAGTAAACCGTGAACTCATTGCCCGATTAATCTTCTGCTTTCACCAACTCTTCGGGGAAGTGAACTTCTGAAGGCATGGCGCCCAAATCCTTCCGCATGTTGTAGAGAGGGGTTCCGGAGGTAGCCCAGCAAGATGGCAAATACAGCCATCGAAAACATATCCGCCTCTATCCTATGAGGTGCATAGACCGCCCAATTTGCTTGACTTCTCAAGTATTATCGGGTCGAATCCGTTCATTCTGGCAAAACACCCCGCGGCCAGTCCGCCGATTCCACCTCCGATGATAACAATCTTTGCCATCTTAGCCTCCTTAAACTCTTAATTGGACGATTGGAAAGCCCTCCCACCGAATGTAACAGAGAACAGATGAGAGAACTGGTAATTACGAGTTAATTCTATCACTCTTGAATGTGCCTGTTCGCTAAGCGAGTTTTGTACTAGACTATTGAGCACTTTCTAGGGATTATTGACTCGACTTGAGATAGAATTGAACTATTCGAGGAGGTGTATGCTTTCATGAGGTTTGTCTGTATTGCTTTGGTACTTGTTATTTCTGCATCTGCCATTGGAATTGGTTTCGGTGTCGGCGTCAAGATACACGGTCATTTCGAGCCCTTTGCCGCAATCAATTTTGATACGTGGCTTCTTGGATTTCAGGCCAAGGCGGGAGTAATCTTTGATACAGATTCAATCGTATTGGTTCCGGGTATGTATCTTTACAAAGATATCGCCTCCTGGAGAGTTCACGGTGGAACTGAGATCCTTTTTCACCTCGGTGAAATGGAAGGCCTCCTTCTCGCACGAGCAGGTGCGAGCTACGGGTTCGCCACTGATTTTGGAGAGCTTTTTATCGGTGCAGAACTGGGATTTCCCGTTAATCTGCCTGGGGAGTTTTTTGTCGATACTAGCCTGAAGATAGTTCCCACATTTCTCGTTCAGCTTGAGTTCTAGAGAATGGATTTCGCTTCTAGAGTCGTTCAAGTTCCGGTTTGTTAACAGAGAGCAATCTTTGATTCAAGGTTGTTCTGAAATCCCTTCAGTGAAAACTCTGCCTTCTTGGAACGAGTTCGCTGCTTGTCAATTCAGCCCTGCAGTCGGGTATTTTCCGAGCTTCGCTGGATTCCATGGAACGAGATACATCTCGACGTCATCCAGATTGTGACACCACAGTTCGACACCTTCGGTCTTTTCAGGGATGATTCCTTTGTCGAAGTCGAAAATATACGAAGTTAGAAGCTTCACAAATCTCTTCTCGATGAATACTAGGCCGTTCTCGTCATACGTAACAAAGTCAAAAAACACGAATCCGCTTTCACCCTTGTCGAGCTCGAGTATCAACATCTTTCCAAGCCTTTCCTGATCAGTGAGATAAACAAGAATGTCTCCGTCTTCCAGCATACGCTTCTCATTACGTGAAATGTTGATACTCTCTGTTTTCAAATTCTCGCTGAATTTCTCGATATCGTAGTAGGTGACCGATTGGAAACGATCTCTGTAAACCTCAATCGTGGGATTCCTCGAAAGACAAGACATTGCCAGCACCGTTACTACTACAGCTGTGGCAAGCAATCTCTTCACCTTGACCACCTCTTTGTTCTATCAGAATCTGTAACCGATCTTGAAGTCATAGATCTTCCCCACAGTCTCGCTGAATTTCTGGAGAATTACAGCTGTGTTGAACTCTATGTAGTAATTGGGAATGATATTCATTCCAACTCCCAGTCTTAGAGGTGAAAAACCAAGCTGCAACTGCTCTCCGAAAGCGAATGTGTGACCGATGTCTCCCCTGAAATAGAAGACGCCCATATCAAGCTTCAGCCCCGCATATACTAACCAGGCAACTCCAGGGATCACAAAAGAGGTCTTAATGCCGGTGTCTTCAGAGAGAGTAAACATCAGAAATGGAGTTGCTACTCCCAACGATAAAGGTCCAAGATCGTACCGCAGATCTATGCCCAGTACGTCTATTCCAACGAAGCCGGAAAGTGGAGTGTTCGAAAGAGACTCGGTCTTTGCAGCTACATTAATCAGTCCCAGAGAAAGGCTGCCGAATGAGAACGAAGCAACGAGCAGAATGAAAAGTACTAGAACGGACTTCTTCATAGGTTTCACCCCCTAACGTTCATTGTACGTCTGCAACATCCAAAAGCGATCTTCTTTCCACACTGTCTGCTCAATCGCTAATCAAATTCTGTGAGCGGCCAGAAAACGTTAATCTGCTCTAGATCCCTTCCCATTATCCCAGAGAAGGATTCGTGGGTCGATTAAGGAATAAATAATATCTACAACGATATTCACGATAATCATCATGGCGGCTATCAGAAGTACACAGCCTGAGAGTGTCAGCACTTCAACGCTTATTGCTGCGTCAGTTAGCAGCCTTCCTATACCCGGTCTCGCAAAGATGGTTTCAACAAAGGCAAGTCCTGCGAAAAGCGATGCGAAGAGCTCGCCTCCAACAGTTGCGACAGGGATCAGAGCATTCTTTCTAACATGTTTTAGCATTATCGTTCTTTCGCTCACACCTCTTGATCTTGCTGCCCTAACATAATCTCTTTTCTTGACATCGAGAGCAGTTGCCCTGCTTATCTGAAAAACATAAGCCGAATGCACGATGAAGAGGGTCAATACAGGTTGCACAAGATTGATTAGTTGAGACAAAAGGATATCGAAGCGCAGATTGAGAACTGAATCGATTATTAGGGAGTTAGTGTAGGAGGTCCAATTCGTAATTAACCCGGTGGTCAGACTGCCGATAGGAAGCCAGCCGAATATGGTGAAGCTGCCCACGAGAATGAGCAGAGCCATTACATAATCTGGGGTTGCCCAGCCTACTATCGAAAAGAATCCGAAGACAGAATCAGCAATTCCGTCTGGATGCATGGCTGCTCTTATTCCTAGCCTTGAACCAATAATGATTATAGGTATAATCGCTAGTATCAGCAGTTCTAGGCTTGCCGGAAGTCTTGAGATAATCGCTTCGGAAACCGATGAACTGGCGGTCAAAGAGTATCCCATATCTCCCTTGAGGGTGTTCCCAAGCCACTTGAAGTACATGGCAACTGCCGGTTTATCGAGCCCGTATTTTTCGATTATCCTCTGTTCAGCATTCGGGGACTTCGAAGCGTTTCCCGTCATGTATGCTCTCAACAGCACATCGGGTCCCATCGACCAAACTACAGCGAATACAACCAGAGTTACAGTAAAGGCAACAAGTGGCAAGAACAGAAGTCTTCTAATAATGTAAGCGGCCAAATTGTACCTCCTGCAGCTAAGGAAAATGACTCACCCGAAAGCAGAATTCCAAAGTCAGACTCCAACAAAGGGAGTTCTTCAAGACCTTATGAAGACTGCCTAATGAATTGTATCACCAAGTAGAGTCGGGGGCGAGCGATTGGCTAATTGACGGAGCAAGCTAGTTACTGCAACAAACAGTTATTAAAAGAAAACCCAATTAATCTGAAGTTCTCAACTTTACTGTTTTGTTGAAGGTCTTCTCTGCAAAAAAGAAAAAAGGGGCAACGCCCCTCCGGATTTCCATCGGACAGTCTCAATTAGTTCTTACAATCCTGTTAGCCCAGAACTTTATGGTTTCGAACACCAGATCCACGATTAATACTATAGCCATTAAGAATAGTATTGCGACAAGCATGGGATGATCGACACTTGAAGGGTTCAGACTTAGGTAGGATGAGATATCTGATTTGTAATCGGGCGAGACTGCAAGAAAGAGAAAGACAAGGCCTAGAGTATTTGAGACGATTTTGCTGAACCTCGAGTAATTGAAAATGTTGATCAGATTTGATACTGAATCTATTATCAGCAATCCAAAAGCCAGGAAGAGACCGAATTTGAAGGAGTCAAGTGCAACAATCGCGATCTCTGTCAACTCACCGTTTCCAAGATAGAACGGTCCATATGTGAAGGCAAGGAAGGTAATCACGGCGCCAGCAGAGGTTCCTATAAGAGATCCGATCCTCTTGCCAATTGAAGGTGTCTTTTCTTCTCTGATGAAATATGTGAAATGGGGGAGCTTTGCAGTACCCTTTGCCTGCGTCACGAAGTAAAGAATCAAGCTCACAAGCCCGAAATCAAAGATAAAAGTTACCGGCAGCTGTGAGACAAGACTTATCAGATCTGTACCTCTGAAGTTAAAGATCGCTCCATTTTCACCAAAGACAAAGGCAATTAGATGCAGTCCGAGGTGAATCGCGAATAGGATTCCCGTGTACATGAAGAGATAGTTCTTAAGATGAGGGGCAATTATAGGACCGCCCTCGTAATACCTCGCCGCAACCTCTTCGGGTGAACCGTATTCCTTTATGGACATAGCGACCGTGGTGTCGTTGATTTCGCCGTGTTCCCGCTCTGCCCTTTCTAGAAGGTGGCTTTCGATTTCTCTTAGAATCTCATCTACCTTATCTGGATCAGTTCCAGGCAGAAAGGTTCTTACATCATCGAGATACTTCTTCAGTCTTACCATTTTCATACCTCCCCAACAAAGCTCTTTAGAAGTAGTTCCTGTTCCTTCCAGATTCTCAGTAATTCCTTTCTCACCTGTCTCCCAGTCTCCGATACGAAATAGTATTTCCTTGGTTTGTTCTGTTCGACCCTCCACTCGCTCGAAAGAATCTCTCTTTCTTCAAGTCTTCTCAAAAGAGGGTACAAAGTGTTTTCATCAATTGAGAAACTCTTCTCTCCCAGCGTCTTAACGATATCGTACCCGTACATAGGTTCATCCAGCATCACCATTATCAATAGTTGAATGAAGCCTCTGTTCATTTCCGTTGCCAGTTTCCCTATATCCATAACATCACCTCGGTACTATGTTGATATTATTGTACTGTATGATATCCAGTATTAGTATAACGATATAGTATGGTGTCGGTTAAGACTTCATGAATGCGGGCTTGTTCTTCAAGAAAATAAGAGAAGCCAGTCTGCTTACGCAGGCCAGTCGCACTTCGTGCGGCCAGTCTCGCTTTCGGCGAGGCCGGTTCCGCTTCGCGGGCTAAGAGCCACTAATCTCTGAACGCTGCTGAGTAGAACGTTGACCGGCACCGCTCCGCCGTCCTCCGGGACCGACAGAGACCCGTTCACCGATAGGATATGAAAGCTGCTCTGGCCAGAAGCACGCCAGATGACACGAATCAAGAAAAGACTGTCATCCCGATATGAAACTGATCGGGATCTAGTTCTTTGAAAAACGTTTCCGAAAACATGCTGAGCGCTGTGAAGAACCACTTCCGCTTTAAAGAGGCGTCCTTCGTTGGAATCAAACTCGAGAACTGCCTTCCTAGCTTATGCTCTAACAACATACAAATCGCAACTTGTCACTTGCAGCTGAGCTTTTACAAGCGATCAGCGAATTCCAAGAACGAAGAACAGATCCTCGCTCTGGAACGAAGAACAGGTTTTTTCGGAGAACGGAGAACCATTCAACGGCGAAATAGTCTCTTTTGCTCTCCAAGAGTTTTCATCCCCGCGAAGCGGGCCTTGCGTCCCCGTATGCTTCTCCGGGCATTGGACCTGGCGTGGTCTTCGCCAGNNTCTTCGCCAGCCTTGCGTCCACTGATGCTTTTCAGTGCAATGCGTCCCACCGAAGGTGGCATCACTTCCGCCGATGCATTCCGGCGCCTTGCGTCTTATTCTGCTCTTTCCAAACCCCAATCTACACAATCCCCGACCCCGGTTTCACATACTCTTCTCAGCTATCGAAACATGACTGAGGGTAACCGGACATTCCTCTGCACTAAGGACTACTTCCCAATTATTCCCTCCGTCTGTTGTGCGCAAGATTTTACCGAATTGCGGGTATCCGGCCGAAGAACCGATAACTAATGCGTTATTTCTGTCGAGCGCATCTATCCCTAACAAAAAGGAGTTGCTTGTTCCTGCTGACGGTTGCTCCTCCCAGCTTATTCCACTGTTCTCAGTAAGGATTATCGTATCAAAATCGCAGGCTGCCCAGTAAGTTGAACCGTCCATCATTACCAGAGAGTTCAGGTCTTTTGGAAAGAGCGGGCCTCCTGTAACCCATTGTTTCCCACCATTGGCAGTCACGGCATAGTGGCCTTGGCCACCGTAGATGACTATATGATTTTCATCCGTAGCCTTAACGCCAATCCACCCATTATCGTTGTAGTTGTTGGGGAGATTAATCTCGTCCCAGTTTTGGCCACCATTTTCACTTTTCAGTACTATTCCGGCTCTGGGTGTTGATTTGTTTCCAACCGCATAGATCACATTCTGGTTTATTGCGTGGATTCCCTGAATCAAGTAATCTGCTCCGTTTTCAGGAAGGTCGCAAACCGTCCAGCTATCGCCATTGTCCTCAGAGAAGATGACAAGTCCGCTGTCGCCGCTGACCCAAATTCTGTCTTCAAAAATCGAAAGGAAAGCAAAAAAGGAATCAGTGGCAACTTCCGAAACTTCAACTATTTTCCAGTCGGAGCCACCATTGACCGTTTTCATTAAGAGCCCGTCTGAACCGCTAGCCCAGACTCTATTCTGATCTACGGAAAGAACATCCTCCAAACTCTTACCTTCAGGCAGGATGTCCATGGCCTGGCGCGTCCAGGTTTCACCGGAATCGTCCGAGAAGTAAACCATTGCGATTCCGTTTGTGTCTGTCTGCCCCACTACCCATGCGCGGTAGGTTTTCGCTTTCGGAAAGGGTATACAGCTGGTGATGGCAAACACGACTAAAAGAAGACTTGTAGTCCAAATCAGACTTCTCTTCATCATTTTTTCCTCCTTTATACTAGGTTTATGAGAACTTCGTTCCATTCTTTGAAGATAATCATCGGCACTTTTCTGGCCTTAGCCCTTTGCGGTCTCTGGGACTAAATCAAGGCCCGCCTGTTCATAATGTTTGGCAAGACTAAGTAGGGAAAGCCCTTCAACAGTGAAATAATAGCACTTGCGTTCTTCATAATGTATGGTAGGTTAGTCTACGAGAAGTGGATCGTTCACTCAGACGTTTATTGATTCGATGTGCATTTGAGAATCTGTAGTCAAGGTTCTTGGAGGAGCGAAGTAGATGTCAGAAAGATTCAAAGTCCGAATTGAGTATCTCCAGCCAAGCCAGCTATATATATCAAAGGACAAACTCAGAGCGATTCGGAATAAGGAGACTCTCAAGAGCGTTCCGGTTCCGGTAATCGATTTTGACGGTAAGCTCGTTATGGCCGATGGGCATACACGAGCCGTAGCAGCGATTATCGAAGGTCATGACTCGATCTTCATCGGGATAACAGACGAGAAGCTAGACCTAGAGGCGTATGAGGAATGTGTGAAGTGGTGTGTAGAGGAAGGAGTTTTCACTCCGTATGACCTTGTTGGCAGAATAATCAACCACGAAGATTACAGAGTACTCTGGTACGAAAGATGCGAACGTCTTCACGAATAGCTCAAATCTAAACGAAGATGCCTTGATTGAATGTCTTCCTTTTCATTCGATTTGTTTTTCAGTTGATAATCACTCTCTATGTTTCGCACGTCTCATGTTATGAGACGGTTTTTCGACAACATAGCGTACTCATGACGAAAAACACGATTGCTACCGCGAACCCTGCTGCGACGAAAACGAAGGCAAGGTTGTAACCACTCAACGATATCAGAGAGCCGATAAGACTCAGAGCGAGCGATTGAGATAGGACCATAACTATGTTATTGAGACCGAAGATTTTCCCCTGATTTGCAAGGGAGACTGTATCTGAAACGATCGTCACGTTGAGGGCGAGAACTATTCCTAAAGCAAAGCTAAAGAGAATCAACACGATAAGCATCAGAAATGGGTCAAGACCCAGGAATCCAGAGTAGAAGATACTAACTGACAAGAAAACGCCGGCCAGGATAGAAAGCGCTGTAATGTGCAGCCTTTTCTGCCCGAGCGTTTTGCTCAGAGTACCAGTCATGAGAGAAGTCACGCCACTCACTAGAGTTGAAACTCCCATTATCGATGATGCAGTGCCAAGAGACACACCAATATCACTGCTTATGAAAGATGTCAGGTAGGGAAGTATCCCGCCCATTGAAAACCACAGGCCAAACTGTGAGATCATCACAAATACTATCTTCCTGTCAACTCTGAACCTCAAATCTTCTTCTTTGATGCCCACAGCAGAATCAACTATGTGGGACTCTGACCGATAGAAGAAAAGCGGAACAACGAGAACTGCAGCGGCTATTGAGAAAACCACAAATGCTGTCTCACCGCTTCTTGAAAGGGTGACTCCTATAAAGAGAGAGGAGAGAAAGGTGGCGATGTTCATAACACCCATCATGAATCCATAGTTTCTATCCTTT
Source organism: Mesotoga sp. UBA5557 (assembly GCF_002425715.1). Taxonomy (NCBI): domain Bacteria; kingdom Thermotogati; phylum Thermotogota; class Thermotogae; order Kosmotogales; family Kosmotogaceae; genus Mesotoga; species Mesotoga sp. UBA5557. The sequence continues at coordinate 62,540 of NZ_DIMV01000099.1, read as the reverse complement.
CTGCCGGGCTTACTTACGTTGCTGACTAGGGCAGAGTAAGGTGTAAGCAAACTGAAAATCGACATGGTGAAAACTACAGCCGCAATACCCAATAGGATCTCGTTGTTAGTGCTGAGTATGAACATACTGATAATCGTAATGATGAAGAGTCCTTTAATGAAGGCAAGATACTTTTTGCTTCGGTCACCAAGATAGCCGATAAGCATCCCTGTGAAGATCGTTATGATCATTCCGGCCGAAACGAGATTACCAGCCAGAGCGGTTGAGTGAAACTTGCCGTTGAGATAGGGTATGAGAACGAAATTGAAGATTCCGTAGATAATTCCAACGGAGGCGCTTCCGGAGAGGAGTTTAATCATCTATATCACTCATCTTTTCGATGTATCTCGCATGCTTCTCAAGATCAAGATCTTCATTTGCCTTCAGAACTCTCTGGGTTATGAAGTGAGGGATGTTGTTTGCATCGCCCTGAAGAGAAGACAGTGCTCCAGCTATTGCGGCTATAGTATCGGTATCACCACCTATCGAAGCGCCCATTCTTATTGCCAGCCAGACATCATCTCTGCAGAAAAGGCCTATGGCAATCGCTGCCACGGCGACATCCACGGCCTCCATAGTTGTTCCGAATACATAGTAAAGCCTGTCCAAGAAATCGTCAGGATGTTGCCCACCGATGAGACCTTTGATAGCAGCAAGTCTTTCGCCGGCCGAAGGTCCAACAAATTCGGCACAAGAGAGTCTTTCGTTTACTTTTGAGCCTCGTATTGCTGCCTCGGCAATCCCGTCGGCATTCAACCCCCTCGCAGCGTAGTAATAGGCAAATCCGACTGCCAGAGAAGCTTCAAGAGCAAGATTCGTGTTGTGAGTAGGGGCAGTACAGTTTCTTATTGCTTCGACAAGATGTTTCTCGCTTTTGTCTAGATTACATAACACTGGAGCTAGCACTCTCATTGGTGCCCCGCTGGTTGTACCAAGGCTTTCGAAGTCCTGCCTATTTTTGAAGGCTTCGATAGCTCTCTTAGTGCTCGGTCCTATGTAGCCTTTCGCGACAGGGTCGCACTCGTCCTCCCACCTGCAAAGAGCTTCTTTGACCGTCTCCTGTGAGAAGTTTCTTTTCTCATTGTAGAGCTTTATCAAGTAAAGCACCTGCTCTGTGTCATCAGTTATCTGACCTTTTGTTAGATTTTTGTGGATAGGCGAGTGTTCTGGTTCCAGCAGATCACTTACGAAACTGAACCTGGTATAGATTTGGCGTCGGGTCATGAATTCCGTTACCATTCCCATCGCATCGCCAACTGCGAATGCTTCAAGTGCCCGGAGAATCCTGCTCACTTTCCATCACTTCTTCGTACACAGAGTCCTGCTCTGGCATTTGTTACCACTTCAATCCCGACACTCACTGAAAGATCCACTCTTGGATTGCCATCTATTACGCAGAAGGCATTGAAGCCTGATAGCCGCACTGTATCAGTGCTGGCAAGGATAAACTGCTTGAGGTCCGCGGAAACGGTCTCGCCCGGTTCCACCATAGTTATTATCGGCCTCGAAGAGACAATCATTGCCGAGTTGCATAGTGAATACGGCAGCCAGCAAAGGAGCCCATTAACTGCCCTGTATGCATATAGAGACTTCATGTCTTCAGAGAATGGAGAGATGATTATCTGAGAGGGTTGAAACTGCGGCGTGATCTCTTCGCCATTGATCTCCAATCTGCTTGCGGCTGAAGCAATTGATGTAGGTTCTCGAGGTGTTCTCTTGTTTTTGTAGAAGAAATCCGAAGCATCGATAGTGCAGGTCTCTCCCTCAACTGTCGAAATTAGTGTCTGGGAAATGACGATATCGTTGAATGCCGAACCCACGTACCTTTCTTCAAAGACATCCAGTCCCGTTACCCATATGGGCTCAATATTCAGGAAGTCGAATTCATGTATATCGCTGACCGATCTCAGAACTATGAAGGGTCCGCAATTTGACGTTCCTAGAGCTACGCCTACAACAGGCACAAGCCTTCCGATCTTGCGCATACCCGCAACGATATCGGATGCAGTTCCGTCTCCCCCGATTGAGATCACTAGATCTGTCTCTGAAAGGACTTTGCCGGCGTTTACGGTGTCCCTGTAGTCGCTGAGTATTGGCTCCGATCCTATTACTTCCAGATCGAAATACTCTTTCAGGTGGAAATGAGTTGATCCGGTGCAGCAGAGATGCGTGCCCTGAAGCTTTGAGGCGAGAGCCTTCATGAGACCTCGATCATTCTCTCGCTTACCGGAGTTTGGATTGTAAACTAATCCGATTCTCATATCACCTCTCCATCCGGAGTATCTGGAGAGCCGTACTCCGATCCGTGACGATTGAATTGATGTATCCGGCCTTAATTGCCGCGTGAATCGCCAGAGCCTTTTCCTTTCCACCGGCAATTCCAATTACCTCGGGAACTTCCTTCAGCTGCTCAAGAGAAATCCCCAGAATGTTTTCGTTTCCGGAAACACAAGGTATTCCGCTGGCATCAAAGAACCTCGCTGCTATGTCGCCAACCGCTGCGTGTTTCATAAGATTAGCAAGGAACTCCTTGTCGTAGATGTTCTTGAAGGCGTTGGATAAAGATATGGGTTCACCTATACCTACAATTGCCAGATCCAGCCTCTTCCACATCTCCGACATGAATCTTATTGAGCCGTCTTCGAGCATCATATTCAGAGTCTTCGAGTTCTCTATGAAGGCCGGAGCGAAAAGGTAGTAACGATTACTGTGAAAGGAATTTGCGATCTTCTCAACTATTGAATTCATTTGATACTCATGGCGCAACTGGCCAACGCCGCCGATTAAGGGTATGAATGTTGTGTTTGGAAGCTCCCCGTTGAACACGACTCTTTCAACTGTCTCGTACAGAGTTCGACCCCAGGAGATCCCCACAAGCTGTCCATTTTTCACGTAATCGGGAAGAAATTTAGCTGCAGATATAGCGATCGAGGTTATTGTTCCTACCTCCGTTCCTTCATCCGCAACGATAACGTTCTTCAGGCCGAATCTCTCTTTCATCTCCATTGAGATCTCTTCAGAATTTCCCAGGCTTCCCGAATCGATTTCGATCCTCACGATCCCCTCGTTCTTGGCTTTTGTGAGTAACCTGCTCACTTGAGGCCTGGATATTCCGACCAGTTTTGCTATTTCACTCTGTGTCAGGTCTTCAAGATAATAGAGTTTGCACACCTTTATCATTGTGTCTCTATCGGCCATCAGTCCTTTCATCGTAGGTCTTTCCTCCCTTCCACGAGGTTTGGCCCAATTACCGAGATCACTTCCGCAGCCTTCCTGTGAGCATGGTAGATGCTTTGGACCGGATCCCCGCACTTCATGAACTTCTCTATAAATCCTGCGGCAAAAGCGTCGCCGGCACCTGTAGTGTCCGCGAGCTTTCCTCCAGTGTTCTCGACTTCAAATGAACGACGGCTCTTGTTTCCGTCTATCCAGATCGTCTCGGATGATCCTCTGGTTATGATTACGTTTGAGGTTATCTCACTTATCCTGTCTTGAATGGTCTGCGCTTCACCCTCCGAGAGTATAGTGAAATCCGACAGACAGGATACCTCAATAACGTCATCTACGCCGAAATACAGACCACAACCACCAGGCACATAGACCTTCAGAGATTCAGAGGACTTTCGGAAAGCATCGACAGCTACTTCCTTGAAACTGTCGGCTACGCAAATCGCATCGTATCTCTTTTCATCGATTACGCCGCTAAAGAGAGCGTGGCCTCCAAGCGATATGATTCTTCTCTCTCCGTGAGAATCCAACATCACTATCGTCTCAGCACCAGGTCCATCCTCGATTTTGTAGCTTAGGTTCAGTTTCGAAGAAGAAAGCCTCTTGAGAATCCACTCCGAAGTTAAATCATTTCCCGTACCAAAGTAGAAGTCCGTCTCAACATATTTCGAGAGATTCAGCGCGATATTTGCTCCCGATCCCCCGATGAAATTGTGTGTGCCTTTTGCAAATACCATGGAATCTCTTTCAGGATATGAATCGAGAATCAAGTATCTGTCGATTGAGGCCGCACCAATAACCGCAGCTCTCATTTGACAGCACCTCTCGTTAAGCCTCCGATCAAATACTTCTGCGAGAGAAGAAATAGAAGGATAGGAGGAAGAGCAGTGATGAGAGCTCCGGCCGAAAGCGCACCCCACTCAACGGCGCCTCCAGTTCCAACAAACCTTGAGAGAAATACTGGAAGGGTGTAATTCGCATTCTCTCTCATGATTACAAGTGCGAAAAAGAACTCATTCCACGAGAGAAGAAAGGCAAACGTTCCGACAGCAACAATCCCCGGAACGGCCATCGGTACGATTATCTTCCTCATTGCCTGAAAGCGAGTACAGCCGTCTATCATTGCAGCTTCCTCAAGTGCCTGAGGAATCTCATCGAAGTACCCCTTAAGAAGCCAGCTGCAGAAAGGGATAGTAAAGGTAGTGTACAGAATAATCAAACCTATGGGATTGTTCTGAAGAGAATATCGGTTCAAAAGAGAAAAGAGGCCAATAATCATAAGAATTCCCGGAAAAGCCTGGGAAGCTAGCAACCAAAGTATCAAGGGATTCTTTCCCTTGAACTTGAATCTAGACATGGCGTAACCTGCCAGCGTTGTTATGACTATGCAAAGCAGAACGGTGACGAGGGTAACTGTCATGCTGTTCGCAAAGTTCCTGCGAAAACTGGTGTCCTGGAAGATCTTTGAGTAATTTCCGGTATATAACTTCTCGGGAAGCTTTAGGGGATTCTGATAAATATCCATAGTCTCTCTGAAAGAGTTTAGTACTAGCATCAAGAGAGGAGAGAGGATTAGGAGAACTACTACAAAGGCAACGATGTTCATTGTAATTACTACGCTTCTCTTAGGCCTCATTTCTTACCTCCCTAATGTAAAAGGTTACTGGTAGAAGGAGAATAAGCAGACAGATTACGCCGATTGCAGAAGCATAACCCTGCTGAAAGTAGGCGAAAGCGTTCTGATAGGAGTACAGCGACAGCAACATAGAAGAGTTTCCAGGTCCACCGTTTGTCATTGAGTAGACGATATCGAACATGTTGAAAGTCCAGATAGTGTTCAAGGTAACAAGGATCAGAATCAAGCTCTTCATTAGAGGCAGAGTGAGATGAAAGAACCTCTTCAATACACCGGCACCATCTATTTCAGCGGCCTCGTATACATCAGACGGAAGGGACTGCAGTCCCGCCAGAAGAGTCACAATAACGAATGGGAGGCCTATCCAGATGTTTGCGACTATACAGGCGAAGAGAGAATAGCCGGGGGTTACCAACCAGTTGGGAGGATTTGCAAATCCCACAGCATTCAGAAAGGAATTCAGCGGTCCCATTACCCCAAAGATGTATCTCCAGATCAACGCCGCGACAACGGGAGTTGTTGCCCAGGGAAGAAGGATTAGTGCTCTGTATAGCCCTCTGAGCCTTATGTACGGAAGATTGAGCAACAGCGCTATCAGCATACCTATTGCAAGCTCAAATCCCACACATGCGGCCGACCATATAAAGTTGTTCTTCAGTCCGGTCCAGAAGAGGCTGTCAGACATCAGGTCTCTAAAATTCTCAAGGCCTGAAAAGTACTTTCCACCTCCGAAGACAGCATCGGAAAAGAAACTGTTGTATATCCCGTTAACAAATGGGTATACACTTATGAGCGCTACTACGATCAATACCGGTAGAATATACGGCAGCGCCTTGGCCGTTTCGCTCTTTCTGATTTATCATCACTCCCGACAGTTACCGAGTTAATCGGTAGCATGTTTTTCACAGACTGCCAGTATCACCTTAATACTGGCGAATACAAGCTCTTAATAAGGAAATAATGAAAGGAGTCTCTCAAAAGAGCTTAGATCAAACAGTACACACAACCTCTGCAGAGTCCTTTCACTCTCCTCAAGCTATAACTGATTATTGAAGCCCGAGTTTCTTCAGCATCTTGTTTCCTTCAGTGACAGTATCCTTAAGGGCGGCATCGAGGCTCACGCTTCCGAGGATGACTTTTTCGAGATTCGGAACAAACAGCTTCCATTCGAAGGAGTAGAATCCGGGCATCCCCGGCTTCACGTTGTCCGAGTATTGGAGCCAGGCTTTTGCGATGTCCCATTCGTTTTCCGGAGAGCTGAATCTCGGATCCTCGAGAGATGACTCTCTGACAGGGAAGAGATAGTCGCTGTAGCTTATCTCGGCTGAGTTTTCAGTATTTGTCATGAATTCTATAAAGGCAAAGGCCTCATCCTTGTGCTTGGACAGCTTTGAGATACCGAAAGCCTGGGGGTCGGACGCATTGATCTTGTTGTCACCGTTCTTGACAAGAAGCATACCCCAGTTGAAGTTCTTGTTCTGAAGCAAGAACCGTCTGTTCCAGCAGCCGAAGGTAACCATTGCGTAGTTTCCGTTTATGAATCCCTGCATTAGAGAGGTGTAGTCTATGCTTATAACATCTCTCGGCATCACCCTGTGCTCCGTTATTAGCGAAAGGTAGAATTCAATAGCCTCTTTTGCCCCCTCATTGATCTCGACCTTCCATTTATGATTGCTGTCCTTCGTAAGTATCGTTCCGTCTTTCTGAGCGATCAACGTCCAGTGAAACCTCTCCATCAGCGGAGCGAGGATTCCCCAGGTTATTACATTCCCGTTTTCGTCTTTCTTTGTAACGCTTTGAGCAATATCGAGGAGCTGTTCCCACGAAATCATTCTGTCGAGAGGTAATCTGATTCCGCTTTCTTCGAATATGTCTTTGTTGTAGAAGATCACCTGCGTTTCCTGACACCACGGAATACCATATAGATTGCCAGTGAAATCGTAGCAATCTTCGAATATGTGGGCGGGAATGTCAGCAATCATGTCGTCTGTGACGTAACTGTTCAGCGGTGCAGCGTATCCCATCATCCCATACTCTCGGAACTTCTCTGCATCAGTATGAAAGACGTCCGGTGCATTTCCGCCCTGAAAACTCGTCAACAGGTACTGGTCTGAAGACTCCCATGTACCCCAGATGATATTGACCTGAATGTCCGGATTCTCCATGTTCCAGATATCGACCAGATCGTATATTTTGTCGACCGCTGCAGGTTGCCAGGCAAGACAGTAGAAATCGAGGGTAACAGCGAATACAACCGTGCTGACTATGAGAAGTAACGAAAAGAGAAATACCTTCTTCACTTAAATCCCTCCTAGTGGGAGACCTTGACGACAATCTTGATTTTGGTCTTGTCAATAGCATCTTTAAAGGCTTCGTCAATATTCTCCAGATCCCAAACTCTGGAAATCAATCTCGAGAAAGAATCTGGATCGCTAGTGATGAAGCCGAAAGCCTTCTTGAAATCCTTCTCGGAGAAACCAAAAGTGCCGACGAGATCTACCTCTTTATAGTGAATAAAGTAAGGATCTATCTCCAGGATCGTGTCTCTCGACATTCCACCAAACAGTTCAAATGTTCCGCCCGGACAAACAAAAGGTAGAAGCTGATTGACAAGTTCCTTTTTATCATTTGCAAGGATAATTGAATCGAAACGAGATTGACTCTTCTTGAAGCTTTCGAAACTCGAATCACTGAAGTCTATAGTTTTGAGACCGCAGTTTGCTGCCATGGACAGCCTGTTCTTATCAACATCGGAAATGTATGTCTCGCATCTCATGTTCTTCAGAGCGTTTCCAAGAAGCAGCCCCATTGGCCCGCTTCCAACAACCAGGACCCTGTCTTCAGGTTTTATTCTTGCCTTATCAATGCCATGAATCGCACAGGCAAGCGGTTCTGTAAGGGTCGCGGTACTTTCAGGAACATCATCGGGTATTTTCAGAGTCGCCCTTTCCAGGATCTCCGACGGCACTTTCACATACTCGGTAAAGGCCCCTTCGACCCAGAATTTCTTTGAGCAGAGCTCGGGAACTCCCTTTTGACACATCTCACATTTACCGCACTCTATGTAGGGGGCAATAACATATCTAGAATCACCGAAATCGCGATCTACCGATGCGCCTCTTTCTACAATTCTTCCCGTGAATTCATGCCCTAGAATGCAAGGCGGTTTGAACATGTGATGACCTTTGTTGAATGTCTTGATATCTGTGCCGCAAACACCGACCATCCCTATCTTGACAAGGCCTTCGTTTACCTGAATTGTGGGAGTATCAATATCTTCGATTTCGATCTTCCCAATGCCCTTGTAAATTGCTGCTTTCAAATCAGCCACCTCTTCTAACAGATAATGGGGGAGTTGGCCTCCCCCATTACGAAAATCACATCTCAACCCTGACTTCGACAACGTACCATGCCCAGTTATCTGATGGATACTTGTCGGTGATTTCAGGGAAGTCGTTGATCGGATATGCAAGCTTTATAGGACCGCCCTGGCTTGCTGGAAGAGCCCTCAAGCTTTCGCCCGATCTGGTTGAGTGAGTCAGCATTATCGGATACTTCAAAGCATCTTCATAAGCTACTGCGAATTCTTTCTCATCGGAGCAGACCATCACGACTTTTTTCGCGCCCGAAGGAACTCCTACGAACTTCAGCAGATCGGCGAGAGTTACTCCCACATATGTTTTGTCACCCATCCAGGGATCGGTGACAAAGAACTCGGTTTGGGGCAGTTCTTTGAACTCGTCAAGTGTGAGTTGCCAGACGCCTTCCTCGTTTCTCAACGCGATCACACCACTGATCTTTAGTACGGGATTCGCGATTACCGCAGCAGAAAACAGAAGCATTGCCGCAAGAACAACCACTAAGGTTTTCTTCATACTTATTTCCCCTCCTTATTCTTCCTGAGCAATTCCCTCGGCCACTAACAGTTTCAGAGGATCGACTACTCTCTCGTTGTTTCTAAAGATTCCGTAGAGAGAGTACTTCTCATCTTTGGAAATGGCAAATGGAATGTCCAGATTGGTTATTTGAACCATGAAAGTATCGCTACCATCGTTAAATGTGTAGGTTGTACCCCACTGACCGGTATTGGAACAATTCGAGACGAGCACAAGAGATCCCTCAAAGTATTCTGGATTGGTTTTCATAGATTTGATATCTACCGGAGCGCTTCTGACGAAGAGCTTCTTTCTGAATTCTTTATCTCCGATGCGTACAACTATTTCGTTTAGGCCATCGCCACATGAAGAAAGATTAACGTTGAAATAGTACTCGCTCCAGAATCTCATCTCTCTCTTCAAAACATCGCACTCGAAGACACGATCATTGAGAAGTACTTCAATATCGTCCGATACTGAAGGAAACGTGCAGAATCGGATATACTCCACTCCGGAATAGGGAGTCTCTCTGCTCATGTCGAACCACCCGGAATAATCTTCTGTAAGAGTAACGAAACAATAGTTGAGATCATTTCTCTTCATTTCGAAAAGCGTGAATCCATATTCGTCACCCGTTGGGGAAGGGCCTTCCCACCACGCTCCCGATACGGCGCCGCAGGTTAGCTCAACAAACGGGGCGTCGAAGTACTCTATCATAGTATGTCTATGGCCGCTGATGTGATATGAGCACTCGTCTGCAAAGATCTGCATCATCTCATAATAATTGTCGGTCTTTGCCAGATTGAATATCGGTTCATGAGAGAAAACAATTATTCTGGTATTGAGAGCGACAGATTCTATATCTCTTCTTAGCCATTCGAGCTGCACGGAGTCGATCTCGTAGATGAAACTGCCATCTACAACATTGTGGGTATTGAGCACAATGTAGTGCGTTCCGCAGCTATTGAAAGAGTAATACTTAGGTCCGTAGACGTTGTGAAAAATGTCGTACGGATCTTCCTTCTTTTTGTTTGTCTCATGATTTCCGACTGAGTAGTAAACTGGGATGTCTCCGACTGTGAGATAGTCTCTCACCTTAGTAGCCCATCTGGTTGCAGTCTCGTCGTCGATGTCCTTGATGCTTGCTCCCATGTCGCCGTTGCAGACAATGAAATCGGGACTAATTGTCTCAAGAATCGAAACTAGTTTAGTCATGTATTCATCTGGGTTGTCGATCATCTCTCTGTCGCCCAGGGACTCATAGAAGAGATCAGGATCATCGGCATAGTGAATGTCGTTGACAACCGCGAAGACGCCGTTCTCCACAATCGGCGTCAGCAAGAAGTCGTGATTCTCGACTCCTCTAGCATACCACTCGCTGCATACATAACCATCTGGTTTGATCAGGAATACGAAGCCATTTGAATCAGAGATGTTGTAGAACCCGCCACTGTCTGAAGATACTATCTCAATTCCATTTGAAATAAGACAACCCTGAACAACCTGATCCTCTGCGTCGAGTATTCCGTTTGAATTAAGGTCAACAAAGACATACCCTTCAATTCCGATCACCAAGCTAACAACAAGCAATACGAAAACCAACAAGAGTGTTTTTTTCATAAACGCCACCTCATTTCGGACTAGCCGTGGACCGTTTTCAGCAGCTTTCTTACGTATTCGGTCTGGTCGTCGGCCTGGAATACATTTCTTCCATAAGCAACTCCCATCGCGCCAAGTTCAAGAGCCTCTCTCGCCATTTCAAAGGCATCCTTTCCCTTCGGCCCGCCGGCAATCACAACCGGCACAGGGACCGATTCCAGAACCTTTGAAAAAGATTCAAAGCCAGTGTAATACACCTTTATCAGATCGGCGCCAAGTTCATATGCGACCCTGGCTCCGAGAGCAATATATTCGGGGTCAGTGAAGTGATCCATGGCTTGCGGAAGCATTTCAGCAATCAGTGGCATCCCCAGTCTGCTGCATTGCTCAGCCACCCTGCCAATAATCTCCAGTGACGCATTTTCGCCATCGCCTCCTATGAATCCCATAACAACGACTCCGTCTGCTCCTATTGATAGCGCATGTTCGACGGAAGTAGTAATTCTGTGGTAGTCAAACATAGTGGAGTAGTTAGTAGATGCACCGGTTATTCTGCATAGAATCGAAACTTTTCCTCCAAGCAAATCTCCGTTCTTTTCGATAACGCCCGGATTAAGGATTATTGCATCGGGCCGGCCGACAATTATGTTACTCAGAGTCTCCCTGACATTCCTGATGCCGTTTATCGGACCCTGAAACTGTCCGTGATCCATCGCTACGATTACCGTCTTTCCGTCTTCTTTAAGTATCCGGTTCATTCTAATCGATTTTCCCGTCATAACATCTCTCCTATCATTTGTTCAGAACATATGTACCTAGATTATAGTACATTCTTTCCGAAAAACAAAACTGAAGCAAATGATTTGGCAGTTTGATTTTTGGGTGAGCAATTAGGAATAGGAGTGAAAATCGGTTTCGGCGATTGGGCCAATAAAGTTGTTCTACTGTTAATTTCCGTTGCTTTCTACTGCAGGAGATGATTAAGTTCTGGGTTAGCTTTGACACCAGATGATTCCAGACACGGTTCTATGATGGAATTAAGATTATTGCAGAAGCCTTTACTTTGCTGATCTACAGATTCTGAAGCCGAGATTTGTAATGGTATGACCTGGCAAACCTTTCGATCTCACATCGATACTTACACCAACGGGACAGTCTATCCAGCTGCCACCTCTCTTAACTCTGTAAGCTGAGAAAACATCAACATAGGGATTCGTTTCTTCTAACGAAGAGTAGTTGATGTGATAGTCGCTTACCCATTCCCAGACGTTTCCAGACATATCGTATATTCCCAGTTCGTTCGGTGCTTTAGTTCCCACAGGATGGGTCATGTTTTCGGAGTTCGACTTATACCAGGCTATTGAGTCAACCGAGTTTCCACCTGATCTTGTATAGCCCTTGCTCAAGTTACCCCCTCGCTGCAAATTCCCACTCTGCGTCTGTCGGAAGCCGGTAACCTTCAACTTCTGAGGGGTCTGTGGTTTTGTTGCCCAATGCGTCAAGCAGATTGCCTTCAATGTCGTAGGCAAGGGGCAACCCTTCTTTAAGGCTAAGCCAGTTGCAGTAATCAATTGCGTCCCACCAGCTCACGTTGATTACAGGTCTAGACCCTCTTCCCCAACTCGCATCGTCTGGAAGACTCCTTCCAGTCTCCGCAGTGAAAAAACCGTACTCGTCGAAGGTAACTTCGTACTTTCCGATGTAGTAATCGTAATTCAGATGGATCCGTCGAACCGCTTCATTATCCACGCCTTCCTCTCTCCAGGTGGTTCCCATAAGAAAAGTCCCGCTTTTGACGAGAATCTCTTCCGGTGTTGAAGCAAAGAGTGAAGAAACTAGAAGAACTATTGCAGTCATTGAAAGCAATTTGCGCATTGAAAAGTCCTCCTTTGATGATAGTCTCTAAAAACAAATCACTGTCGAGATCAGCGATGATTTCGCTTTCGCAACAAGTATATCAGTCGAGAAGACGCGAAGAGCTTTCCGAAAGGCCCGAGCTCTTAGCACTGTCGGGTATCGTACGTGGAAATTGATGCGTTTTCGGCAGACTTTGTCCCGGTTTAGCGGGAGATTATCATTTTCTCAAAACCAATGCCTTCTGCCTCTGCAACAAGGAATATCTTCAAAAAGCGGCCTGTAGAAATCTGGTTGAACTCATTAGTGAATGATATGAAGGTGAATTTGGCCGGCAGTTGTAATTCTGATTTGCACACACGGACTGTAATCATCCGTCACTTGAAACAAGAAGCGAGATCATCTACCAACCTCTCTATCTTTCTCTCTCGTCCAAAACTCCACCATCCAACGCTGGCCTCCCCGCAGATCTCTGCCCCTTTCTCTCTACAGATCTTCTTCATGTAGGCAAGCGTCTGTCTCCTTCCCAAAGCGGCTGGAAAGAGACCCGTAGCCATAAGGGCAACCTTCTTGCCTTCAAGGGACTTCATTTTGGCAAGGTAGCTCTTCATAGTATCGGCGGGTGCTCCGCCATTCACCGGAGAGCAGAAGACCAGTCCCTCATATCTTTCGAGATCGGGAGTCTCCGATCTCAGCCTTACCACAGATGCTTCTTTTCCCGCGGAGATCAACTCATCTCTCAGTTTTTCGGCAACGTACAGTGTATTTCCGGTCTTCGAATAGGCGATTATTCCAATCTTCACGACTGTTGCCTCCTTCCTAAATCATCTTTCCATCAATCTTCTGAGTTCCAGATAGTCTCTACTGGTTCCTTTTCGAAATCCAGTTCCATATGCGAAGTATTCGCCCAGTCCACAAGCTCGAGCGAAAAAGAGTCGTTTCTTCTGTAGGCTTTCACGGTGGTTATAGCGCAGTTGTTTATCGAAATGCCTGATCTCGAGAAGAATCTCTTCGGGTCGATTCCGTTGCAAACGAAGGGAAGGGTCATTGACAGAAAGCCTCCGTGACTTACCATAAGGGCTTCTCCTTCGGGACATTCACTAACAACTGTATTCATAGCCTTCCAAAATCGATCGATAACTTCTCTGTGACTCTCTCCGTTGGGGATTCTCTTATCTATCTTGCCATCAATCCAACTTCTTACAAGTTCAAGAAACGCTCTTTCTGCTTCTCCTTCAATGAGCTGGCCCTCAAGTTCGCCAACGTGAAATTCACGGATCTCATCAAGTAGTTGAGGTTCGATTTCAAGATCAGATGAGACTATGCGTGAGGTCTCCCTTGCTCTCAGAATCGGTGAGGTGTAGATCTTGCGAATGTTCCTAAGCTTCAAATAGCGCGCGGCCATTTTCGCCTGTATCCTTCCCTCATCGGTTAGGGGAAAACCATTATCGCCATTTGCAAATATCCCCTCTACATTTGCCTGACTCTGTCCATGCCGCATTAGATATATTGTTGTCATTCCGCCCTCCAAAAACCTGCTTTCAAGAGATAGTGTTTGATGAATCCGATGATCTATTGTAATCTGATCCTTTGCGCCTGTGGAGAATATCTATTCTGTCTTACCTGAATGAACACAATCTTCTACAGCCTATGCAAGGGATCTAGATCCCAACTCTCAGCAAGTTACAACTGATAAATCTGAAAGATTCACGGATTATCGGAGAGGTCACGAACTAACGTTTCGTCGCCTCCCAGGTTCCTTCGTCCAGATCGAAAATCGTGAACGTTCCCGACATCGTGTCCTTGGTTACCGATCCAGCGAAATCTATTCTTCTTTCAGAAGTCCAGGTGTTTATATGTACTTCGCGATCGTTTGAGATCATTCCGAAAAGTTCTCTGCAAGATGAATCAAGACAGAAACTTCCCCTGTAGTTGTATACTATGTGTTGCTCGATATGAAAAGTTGCGGTTTCAGAAGCCCCGCCGGAATAAATCATGATGACATCCCAGCTGCCATTTAAGTTGGGTAGTCCAAAAAAGAGGCATCCGGATGCAAGAAAAACAATCGAGATTGTCAAGAGTACAATTAGAAAGCGTTTAGCCATTCTCTATCCACTCCGCGTCAAGAGCATCATGCCTTTTGGCAAGTCGGTTACGGAATCTCCTCAGAAGCGAGAATTTATTCCAATTATACAGGGATTGGATGCTTTTGAACAGCGCCTTTCGACAGTTTCTGAATAGTAAGAGCTCCAGGATAACATAAACCAAGCCGTACCGATAAGAGAATTGCAGGCCAGGTCAATTCAGAAGAATAGAACTTGGAAGAGATCATCTCTAGAATCAAGCCCAGCGTTGAGTATGGCGACAGAGTTTACGGAAATACTGCGCAGAAATGAAGCTTATTCCTTCTGTTCTTGCTGATTCATTTTTACTTGGAAGTTCATGAGGGTTTGTGTTCTAATAATCTTGAAGTAGAGGCCGGGTTTCTCGTACAGTCTTCATTCATCCTGACTTCTTCAAGAGACTTACCGACTTTTTTGGATAATTATAGATTCATTCAAACATCAATAAGGAAGCAGAGTTGCAAGAATCATACACGAAGTTTTACGAGTCTGGAGGATTTGGCGTTAATCAAAATCCCCAATTAAATCATCATGATGCAGAGAGGAGGAAATGAAGTGTCTGGGAAAAAAGGGAAATTCGTTTTCAACCATGACTTTATCTACAAGATGCCTGTGCACTTTGGTGGCGATCCTTTCTACCCGGTAAGGGTTGTCTACGGAGACAATACCGTTATTACGGTGGAGTATGAGACGGACGAAGAAGCTCTACTGAACCACATCCCTGAAGATTTCAAGCTCAAAGAACCTATCGTTACCGTTCAGTACACCAATTGCCGGGATGTAGACTGGATGATTGGGGGAGAATACAGGCTAATTCAGGTAACGGCACCTGTAAAGTATGTGGGAAACTCAGATGGTCTCGAAGGAGTCTATGCGCTTGTCGTATGGGAGAACAAGACCTGCCCGATAATCGGGGGCCGTGAAGAGGACGGAGTACCGAAGGTGTTCGCAGATATCTCGTCTGAGCGCCATCTGGAAAATCATTGGTTTGTGGCGGCCAGCTACGAGCAGTTTACCTTCCTGAAAATAGACCTCCAGAGAGGCGATGAGGTAAGTGAAGAAGATTTGGCGGAGTTGAACAAGAATCCTAAGATCAATCTCTTTGGGTGGAGGTATTTGCCTAATCTCGGAAAGGGCGGAGCTACCTTGAGTCATGCAACTCTCTATCCTCAGGAGGCCGTTTTCAAACAGATGTGGAATGGTACCGGCACGGTCGAATGGATCGGCCTAACATATGAGCAGCACCCATTGCAGTCAAGAATCATAAGGTCACTGAAGGCTTTGCCGATCAAAAAGGTTACATCCGCGGCAATGGCAAAAGGAATAATTAAGTTGAATGTTGGCGATTCCAGGATACTTCCATAGGATATGAGAGGAGGAGGAGGAAATGAACGGATACTTTGAGAAGAAAGTGGCTGTGGTTACCGGAGCGGCTTCAGGAATAGGGCTTGGTATGACCGAAGAGATGCTTTCCAGGGGGGCAACGACTGTTTTTATGGCCGACGTTAATCAGGACAATCTCGATAGAGAAGCTAAGAGATTAAATTCGAAATACGCCGGTGAAGCTGTACCTTTTCTTACTGACGTCACAAAGGATGATCAGGTTGAGAAGCTAATCATGTCTGCCAAGAAGAATGCAGGACATCTTGACTTCGTCTTCAACAACGCAGGGATCGGAATGACAATCCCGACCGAGATGGTGACTTTCGAAATCTGGAAAAAGGTTGTGGATATCAATCTCTGGGGAGTGATCTACGGGACCTACCATGCCATACCGATCATGAGAGAGCAAAAATCCGGCCATATTGTAAACACAGCTTCTATAGCAGGGTTGGTTCCGCTTCCATATCAAGCACTGTATGCAAGTACAAAGAGCGCAGTGAAAACCATGACGGAAAGCCTTTATTACGAGCTCTCTTACGAGGGTCTTAAATTCAGTGTTGTATGCCCGGGAAATGTGCGTACGGCTATATTTGGCGAGCTGACTCCCCCGCCGGATTCAGTGTCCGTTGAAGATGCGGTGAACTACATATTTGAGAAGATGGAAGAGGGAGATTTGCTGATTGTCTTCCCGCAGAGCATCCGAGATGCCGAACTGGCCTACAGAACAGACCGAGAGAAGTTCGACAAGCTCGCGTTTGATATGGCCGCAGAACGCCTTGAGAACTACAGAACCAAAGGAACCTACTATTGATCGGAATGAATGCCCATGAAACTGACAAAAGTATTTAGCGAATCGGAGCTTTCTCTGGAAGTTGTAATATTGATGATAGCCGGGCTCATTCTTCTCATTACTGGCATGCTGCTCTTCCCTGTTGCTACAGGCGGCCTACCCTACTATGAGAATGGTCTTTACGGTCTTCTGTTGGTGATGTTCTCGCTGCAGATAATTTCAATGGGGAAAACGCCCTTTGGTGACTTGAAACGATCAAAGCTCGTCGTGGCTGCAGGAATTATCATTGGTGGAATTGGAACGATAACTTGTTTCATTCCAGATGCCTTCAACGATATCCCCAGGCTTCTGCTATTCCTTTTCTTTGGCCCCGGAGGAGCTTTTCTGCTTGTTCAGATGGTTCTGTCAAAGGATAAGCTCAGAGCATGGTCCGAATATGGGGGGATCTTCCGACATTTGATAGCTGGATGTACGGTGGCATACGTTTCATCGATTCTCATATCGATACTCCTGTGGAACCAGAGTCTTCTAAGTGTTCAGATGACGGCGATCTTGGTTCTGATCTATGGAGCCGCCATTGTATATCTTTCTTTTGTTCTGAGAAAGATATACAGCACTTACCCACAAGAACAGAAAAGGAAAGACAAAGAAGTAGAACTACCTATGGACAGGGCGATGATTCTATTCACAAGTGTCTTCATGATAATTCTTGGTGTGCTGTTGATTCCGGTAAATCTCGGGCTTCTGCCTTTTTCGGGAAGTGCCCAGCTTGGTTTGCTGATGATGATTTTCGCTATCCAGATGATTGCCTCGGGAAGCACCCCGATAGGAGTCTTTCCAAGATCGCTGCCTGTGATCTTGATCGGGTTTTTATTTGCATCCCTTGGAACTGTATCGTGCATTATCCCGGAGATCTTGGTCTATCCGCTCACCCTGCTTGTCGGTGTCCTGAATATTTTGGGAGGGGCGATTTCAATAGGCAAGTTCCTTGGTCGGCAGGCGAGCGGAACGGGTGGAGGAGGCAGTAAGATACCCGGTATACTTGTTAAGCTGACCGTCGCCCAGCTCACTCTTAATGTTCTTGCAATCACATTTGGATTATCAATGCTGATTTCTCATCTCTTGCCGGGATTGGTTATTGGCGTGGTCTTGGCGGCTAATGGAGCTGTGCTTCTGTACTTACTTCACGTTCTGTTCGTTATAGATAGAATACAAAAGGAGGTGGAACTCGGAAAATCGACATAGTTTGGATCAAATCCACAGATAAACGCTGAGAAACGCCACCTATTTACCATGACTGTTTCTGAAAACAAGTCTTCACTGAGAGCTACCCTGATCTTTGAAAGGATTTTGGGAGCCGGATTCTGTGTACTTCACAGGTCTTCGTTTATCGCAGTTGCTTGCTCCAAGAATCCTCTGTCTAATCTGGGGCTAAGGCTTTTTCTTCCCTCAGTCGAAGCAATAACGATTTCACCCTCTTCACTTGAACCACGAAGGATTCAAGTCTGCTTTCGACGGTCGGAGTGAATGGGTTTCCGTCAGACTCAAAGAAGAGTGTCGGGATATTGCCGGCAAGATCAAAGACCTCTCTTTTGAGCTTGTTCGAGTTTCTCCTTTGGTGATCTAGTCCTCTTTCTGCAATGGCTTCTGCAATCCTGGTCGGCATACATCCAAATGGGCCTATAGAAATGACTCCGTCATATCTGTCTATCGATTCGAACAAGACGGCTCCTAGAGTGAGGACTGCTTCTCCTGTAAGCTTGGGGTTCAGAAAGTCCTTTGAGACATCTACCATACCTTCAATATCAACTAAGTGCGCTCTGTAAAGCCCACTTTTTTCGAGGACTTTTTTGACTCGCTTTTCTATAGATCGCTTTACAACAATTTCAACATGTTTCAACCCTCTCTTCAACGGTCCAAGCTCTGTTGGTACATATTTCTTCAGCAATATGTAGTCCAGATAGTAGATCCACTCTTCAATTGGTGAAGCATGCATAATTATTCCATTATCTGCAAAGAACAACTCGAGTGATTTTCTGGAGAACTCGTCGTTTCTAACGTATATCTCCCCTGAAAGCAGAACTTTTGGTGTCGTTTCGAAATCGCTCTTTAGAGGGATCCTTGAGATCTTCTCGCAGATTGTCTCCAATTTTCTGATTACTTCACCATATGAATCGCGTCTCAAGCTCTCACGAAGAATCTCGCGAGCTTCTCTGGATGCTTCGATAGCCTCGTCTCTATTTGAGGCTAGCGTAAGAAGGGCATTTTCAACATTACAGAACTCGTCAGCCATGATCATGCTTGTCCATATTCTCAGTTTAGTTTGAAGGCCCATGCCCGCATAACCGTTCTCAGAATTGAGGGAGAACAGTAGAACATTGCTTGCATTGTTCTTGTCCAGCCAAAGATCTATGTAAGTACTGTACTGACCAAATCGGCAGGGGCCGCGAGTATCAGGCATGAAGTACATTATTACGCTTTTGTCGTCCTTGTTTTCCTCAAGGTAGCGAATAAGGCTTCCTAGAGTCAGGTGAAAAGGCAAACATTCCTTGGATAATGAGTTGGATTTTCCCAGCTGAAACTCTAATTCTGTCGGTCTCGGGAGAACGTGAGTGTTGATGCCGACCTTTTCGAAGGCAGCAGCCATGAGCTGAGCTGCAAACTCGCCCATGGTAGGGACGATTACTTTGACCGAAGGATCTGTAATGGGAATGTGTCTTCCGTCCTGCAGCTCTATGCTGAATGTCCCGTTATTCGTTATCAGTTTCGGTCTCTTCGCCCGTTTGCTTTCTACTGGCTCCGCGTTCCTTTCTATGGAGCTTCTAACTACATCGGCGAAGGCTTCGATCCTGGTCTCCACTCCGGCATCCGATGTATGACTATCCAGTTCCAGAATCAGGGATGGCTTTTTCCCCATAATGTCTCTAAAGAAGGAGATCAAAAATGAGTCAGGTCCGCAGCTGAAGTTGGTTATGTAGAGTGCGAAGAGCTTTGGATTATTTTTTACATATCTGGCCGCCTTTAGGTTCATCTCACCCCATGCCCAGTACATTTTCTCATGTGACCTTTCGTTTTCATAAGGGAGAGCGTCAAAAGTCACTACAGGAATTCCGCGTGAAGCAAGTTTTTCCGGGATTCCCATGTTGGCGTCACTGGAAAAGGCATTGTATGATCGGCCGAAGATCACGACACCGAAATCCGATCTCGCGACGTTTTCAAGAAACCTGTTCCCAATCTCCTTTATCCTTATAACGCTATCTTCGTAGGATTCTACTCCATTGGAAAAAGCGTTCAAAGCTTCTTCGCGGTTCCTTCCCAGTGACTTCGCAAGTAAGACGAACTTCTCTTTCTCTTTTTCGAAGCCCTGCGAAAAATCGAAGAAATCTGTCAAAATCCTTTTCGACCCGAGCTCCTCAAAACTCCCCATTAGCCAGTCCGGTTCGCTCTGCACAAATGGGCAGAACACCGAGTTTTCAACGGAGTTCGCAACCTCTAAACCCTTGACTGCTGGAATGAAGAAATAGTCGGGATTCATCTCCAAAAGATCATACATATAACCATGTGACAGTTCGACTGGAAAACAGAATTCCGATTTCTTTCTATCCCAGCCTCTGGGGTCGGACTTTTCCGGTACGACGATTTTAAACCCTAGACTTCTGAAGAAATTTGAGAAGAGAGGGAAGAGAGTATTCATAGAGAGAGACTTGCTGATTCCTATAGTCTCGATGCCCTTTTCGTCTGACCGTTCAAAGACTATCTTCTCTCTATCGGTAGTATATATGTATTCGTTTCTGTTTATGGGAAGGTTAAGACGAACATTTTCATACTTGTTGCAAGCACCGCCGAAGGGAAACTTCTTCCCTCCAACTTCAATTATGCGGATCGGACACTTTCTGTCGCATTTCTCTGCTCCACCGTCACAAATGAAGGTATTGAGATAGCGCACTTCTTTTGAGATCAAGTCAACCAGCTCAAAGCGTTCTTCTTCCAATTGGCCTTGTTCAAGCTTTTCCTTAACCATGAGTGATACACCAAATGCGCCCATGAGTCCGGGATGAGGTGGGACGATTATCTCCTTCCCAGTAACTGCCGCCATTGCCACGGGGACAGCACGATTGAGACATACGCCTCCCTGCATAAAGACCTTTTTCCCAACCGGTCTCATAGCTTTCACTCTGTTTGTGTAGTTCAGACAGATAGAGTAAACCAGGCCGGCGCAGATATCTTCTCTGGAGATGCCTTCGTTAATCGCAGTCTTAATATCGCTGCTGATAAAGGCCGCACACTGATCGCTGAAGTTTGGTGGAGATTGCCCTTTAAGCGCATAGTCTCCAATCTCTCTGTAATCTATGTTCAGAGATTCCTTTGCAGATTCTTCGAGAAATGACCCCGTACCCGCAGAACAGGCTTCGTTCATTGCATAATCCAGGGCAACCCCATTGGATAAGAAAGTGTATTTGGCATCCTGACCGCCAATCTCAAATATCGTGTCGACTTCTCTATCAAAGAATGAGGCAGCCCTTGCGTGAGCCATGATCTCATTGTAAACGGCACTCGTCTCGCAGAAAAGGCCAACTATCTTTCTTCCAGAACCTGTAACCCCGAGACCAATTATTTCGACAGGAACATCGAGCGAAGCACGAATCTCTTCAAGACACTGGCGTGTAGCGTTTATTGGATCTCCCATAGTCCTGAGATATGAACTAGCAAGAATGGTATTGTCCTTGGTTCTCATAACAACCGCCTTGGTTGTAGTTGAGCCAACGTCTATACCGAGAATGCAAGAATCACCGTCTTCAGCTGTCTCGAAAGGCATCTCCTTGAAATCGACCATGTCTACAAACTTTGAAAGGGGCTCATTCTTGGGGAAAGTCATTATACCTTCCTTGAAGACAGTCTCTTTATCTATCTCGATTTCTTCGAGAGCACTGGCATGTAGATAAGCGCCGAAGGCCTCAAAGAAGAGAGCCTCATCAGGTATGGTAATTTCCGCGATTTCTTTCAAGTGATTCAGCACAAGCCGGTTTTTTGTTACTCCACCAACTAGAAGTATCTTCTTTACACCAGCCCTGTGCATGAGCTCACCGATCTTGTCGGACATGACCTTTCCAAGACCATTGAGAACCGATTCTTTAGGTGTTCCCTTGTTAAGAGCATGAGTACAATCGCTCTTGCAAAACACGGTACACCTGGAAGAAAGCTCGTAAATCTCGTTTGTTTCCACTGCGTTTGCTGTATCCAGTTCGACATCCATTCGCTTTAGTTGCTGGAGAAAGAACTCTCCAGTTCCTGAAGCGCATTTGCTTCCTGTGAAGACGGCTGTGATGTTTCCCTTATCGTTTAGCTTATACAGCGTGAAATTCTCTCCGCCCACGCTCACAATTGCCTCATGATCTCCGTACTTGCTTTTCAGTTCTTTGTAGGCAAATTCAGTGGCTTCAACTTCGGGGATTTGGGGAAGATTCAACAGCCTTCTTCCTTTCTTTCCAGTTACTACGACTACTCCTCTTTCAAGGATTTCCGGAAGAAAGCTTTTGAGTACTCTTAGTGGATTTCCTTCATGCAAAAGCCTTCTGGGAGTTTGACCATCATACCAGGAAATAGTGCTTGAGCCTATGCAAAGTCCAGCTCTATCCAATTGACTCGCCCCGGGGCTTTGAAAACGCTACATAAGATGTTAGAAGCATACTGATTAATGATAGCACGTATAATTCTATTTAGTTTAACGCTCCGAAAAATCATTACTGCGTTTGTACGGTCTCAACTCAGAGATTGGCTCACTTAATAGCAAAAGCTAATTATGATAGTCGGGCTGGCATTCATTCCTATATTCTGACTTTATTACTCCAGGAGGACAGTATAGAGGATCAAGGGCTCTTGGTGAAGGCAGATACATTCTCAAGGACAAAGAAAAAGGTCCATTGGGCGCGGGGAGCCAGTTGCTTTCGAGATCAGGGCCTGGCGAATCATGCTGGATATAGATGTCGAGAGACCCGTCATCGTTGTATGACAATCTTGACCGATCACCTATTGAGTATCTGTTAATTGGATTAGGCACCATGAACTGGTCTTCATCGTAGATTGTGATGGACCAGAATCCACCCGGTCCAACGGGTGGAATTTCGTTGCTTTCAAAATGGATCAGGTAATTGTACCTTGAGCCATCATAAGATTCTCCATCGGCATCTGCATAACTTATTGGATAGTAGGTTTCCTCAAGATCGCTCCCATAGAGACCCATGTAAGCGGCCGAAGCTCGAATCTCATACTTACCCTGCATCTGGTTTCGATTACCGAAGACTCGCTTTGTGAGACTCCAGCCATTCTTAGTAGTTCCCAGCAGTTCACCCGGTCTGAGAATAACTTCCATGGCATCTTCAATCCCTTGCTCAATTGCAGCCCGTATTTCGGAATTAAGATCTGCTTCGTCAAACGGAAGATTCGGTCCGATTCCAATAAGGCTGAATCTTTCGATCAAGGCTTTCTCAGATGGATGAATTTCTAGCTGACCTAGAAGGAAGTTCAGATAGTAGATAAAACCGGCCGACTCGGCTCGTTCCTGTCTGAAGACCGGAAAAGTGTCTGTTCTTACAGATTTAGGGGCTTCATAACCAAGAAAGGAACTCAGGGGCTGGATTAGAAAGCTTTTTTGAATTTTGCGTATCGCATCAATCTCACCGGATATCTCTGGGTTTATTGAAATCCTTGCTAGACACAAGACAAAGTTTCCTTCGCTGGTGAATACTTCATCAATGCTCTCGGGAACTTCTACTAATGACTTCGGACCGGTGATCAAGAAAGTCCTTGCCCCGCAACCGGTGGTTCTCGTTCCTGCATATGCGAAGTTATGAGTATACATGTCGACAAACTGTAAGGAGTAGTATCTTTCGCAAATAGCAGGTATCTGAATTATGATTGGTTCAGCTCTCAAATCAAGCCATGCAGCCGAGAACACTGTATCGTTGTTCGGGCGGACAATCTCTCTGAATTCAGGCCCAAGCAAACCTTTGCTATGCTTGAACCGGTTGAACGCATCTGGTATCACGGCCTGCAGAGTCATTGTTCGGAAATTCTCAAGCATTGGATAAGCGAAAATATACGCCTGTCGTGCGATTTCCCTTGCTTCGTCGCAGTTGTTCGTTGCCGGAGTCGATCCTGCGCCTAAGAAAGCGAACAAGAACACAACCACAGACAGCAGGGTAATTAACTTCTTAAGATCCATCTTCGAATCCCCCATGTGAACTACCTGGTGTTGCAAATGGAAGTGGTCATACCAAGTACGATTATGAGCTCTATGAATGGTCTGTTTTCACATCACTTTATGCTAATCACATTATACCTGTATAAGATACAGAAAACGGGACATAGATTCTCCCGCTTATCTGACTGTATATTGGGCGAAATTGTTTGGGCAAGTAACAGATCGGAGTAATCAACTGTTAATTGCTTTGGCTTTACCTCCTGAAAGTGATACAAGTGATGCCCATAACTGTGCGGTTTGACTCGAATGAGATAGGGGAAGCATTCGCCCTGGCTGAGCTAACATCGTTCTACACTGATCAGAAGATGCGTCCTTGACTGTAACGCATCGTAGTAATATTTGATGAATGTTGGAAGGATCACATGAATGTGAAGGGAGTTGCAGAGCTCACCGGTCTCTCCGTTCGGGCGCTTCAGCACTATGACAAGATAGGACTTCTAAGTCCCAAGCGCAATTTGGCAAATGGATACAGGGAGTATTCCGAAGGAGATCTAGATAAACTTCAGCAGATTCTCTTTTTCAAACAGTGTAGCTTTTCTCTGGAGAGGATCGAGAAGCTTCTAAGCAATCCAAGGTTCGATAGAGAGAAGGCCTTAGAACTTCAGAAGAAGAACTTGATTCTTGAGAAAGAGAGAATTGAAGCTATGCTCAACACTCTTGAAAAGACGCTCAAAACTATGAGAGGGGAAGATTCGATGAGTCAAAGAGAAAAGTTCAAAGGATTTGATTTCTCTTACAACCCATATGAAGAAGAAGCTAGACAACTTTCTGGTGACGAGACAGTCGAAAAAAGCAACGATTTTATCGCATCGAAGAGCGATCGGGAGAGGAATGACATGGAGAAGACACTAGATGAGCTATTTAGAGGGCTAGCGGAGATTAGGGACGAAGTTCCCGATTTAGCCCGCGCCCAGGAAGCAATCGAGAAGATGTATAATACGTTCAACGAAAGCTTTGAACATTACAACACCATTGAGTCGTTTGCCGCCTTGGTACAGATGTACGTGATAGATGAGCGGTTCAAAGTGAACATAGATGAGTTCGGTGAGGGCCTTTCATAGTTTCTTTCCAGGGCAATGCAGAGATTCGTCGATCGGCGCCTTGAAAGTGGTCGAGAGCAATAGAAACTCAGACTAGATGACTTTGAGGCCGAAGACTATTGGAGTAACCCCAGGTTCCAAACAGACATCGCGCGATTTCCTAGAACAGGTCCTGAAATTGGGACTCGCAGTTTTTTCCAAATAGTCCAGAGTTATTTCTTGTGCTCATTTTCGCGTTTAGACGCATTGAGTTGCAGATATTCTCTCCAAGACTCAGGTCAACTGAATTGGCACTTCCTGATCTGTCGTGAAAGACCCTGATTTTCGGAACGGTCGTTATCGGCATCATTGTGGTAAGCTATAATTCAGATGAATAGCTAATTATACGGTTGTCTCTTGTAAGCGGCACATTATTAGGGCCAGAGTCGAGATAAGATCTGACGAAAGGACTGACAGCTATTGATCAATCAAAGGTGGTTGATTACTCCTGAAGATGCATGAGGTTGTCAAGAAAGTACAATTGATAGGAAAAGGGCAAAGAAAAACAGTTTAAGTTTCATTGTGTTTCCACCCCCATGAAGCGCTGGTACTGAGATAGGCCGAAATTGCAGAACGAGGCGGGTTCCAACTTATGCCAACTCATGAAGTGCCCCTCTTCAGTTCACAGGCCAGGTACTGAGCACAACAACGCCAAATAAGTGAGTGCGTCTATTCGAGAACGCCTTGTCGCGTAGAGCTCAGAACAGAACTAATGATAAAGCAAATAGTATCTGGTTATGCACAAAAAGAGAATCTAGTGGGGAATTCAATGAAGCGAAAACACTGCAGACTTCAACAAATAGTCGATTTCTCGTCGACGCCACAACCACATACTGTCAGACTTTTCTTTCTCAGCAGAGGTGATTACAGTTGTCGCCTTTTCACGGTACAGTCTAAGCATTTCGTGAATAAGCCTTTAGAAGAACAGTCACCGTTTTGTATGAATTGCTCTTATTACCCTTCACGATGAGTTCGTTGCCCACAATGTCGGCGTTCTCGGCTTCGATCTTCCCGGATGCCATAATAGGAATGGAAGTAATCTTTCCCGGTGATCTAACAATCAGCTGCCAGCAGTCAGATTCCGATATTCTCCTAATTGATATTATCCTGGGTTGTGAACTCTTTTTGCCTTTGGTGAGCTGTGGTTCAACTGGAAAGATCAAGAACGGGGCTGTATAAGTAATAAAAATGTCCAGCATCTTTCCCGATATACTTGTGTCAAGTTCAACTCTCTTTGATGTGATTCCGTCGAGGGTTCTTACGGGAAGCGGTTCGTTGTTGACAGAAATCCCAACATTACTTGATTGTTTGGGTATCCACGGTGTGAAACGTACAGAGAATTCTTTCTCCATATGTATTCTAAAGTGCTGTGTCACTTCTATCCAGTCACTAATCAGTGTCGTACATTCATATGACAACGCCAGACAGTTGCTCCCCAACGCTAGACAGGGAGCTTCCACTCTCCTGAGGTTTAACGGTATTGAGGGCTGAAAGTCAATGATACCCTCGATCATGTTTGGAGCGAAGCCAAGCACACCTTCGTAGAAGGGTTGAAATCCCATTGTTTCAGACCATGCCTGATGAGGACATATCCCGGAGAGTTCGTAGGTATTTCCGTGTAGAACTTCCGGGATATACCCTGATGAGAAGTCCTTATTTGTGTATAGATTGGCAAGCATGTGATTGTGAGCGTCAAGATCCGCCCCAAGTCTGAACTGAGCCAAAGCAGCCCAACCGGTAAATAGAGGCCAGACGCTTCCCTCATGATAGCCTTTGGGATTGAATATCCCTGAGCTCTTCCCTATTATTCTTACCCCCCAGTCGGTGGAAAAGTCATCACTAGCCAGATCTTCGATCTGGGCGGAGATTCTTTCGTGAGGCACACAGTTGAAGATCAAACCCATTGAAGACATAATCGTTCTGAATTTCATTTGCTTTCCCGCTTCATCTATTCCCAGCACAAAACCCGTCTCAGGATCGTATAGTTTTTCGAGGCCAATCAAGCATCGTTCTTGTAGATTTGACAAATGAGACTTAACCCTTTCCTCTCCAAGATAACTGGAAAGCATTTCTATGCCCCTGAGAGCTGCAATCCATATGCAGTTCAAATAGAATGAGGCCTTTGCGCCGTACAGTTTTCCCCCTTCGACCCAGCCGTGGCCAGCAATAGTGTTTTCAATAAGACCGTCACCATCTGAATCGGTTTCTGAGCAGTAGTCTAGAGCTTTCTCTATTCTGCCCCAGTTTTTCCTTGCGAATTCTATGTCGCCGCTCTGCAAGCAGTACCTATACATCGCGTAAAGATAGAGGGGAGTGGAGTCGGCAGCGTCATAGTGAACAACATTGCTGGTAGTGAGTTCATGATAGATCTTTCCATCGATTCTCTGGAATTTCATTAGAAGTTCTAGATTCTCTTTGACGGTGGTGAAGTCTCCACTGTCGAGAAATGCCAGTGAGCACCAGAGGCTGTCTCGGCCGAAGTACCAGGCGTAGCCGGGCCTCGCACTGAACCAGCCCGGTCTACTTGAAGCATATCCAGCTACAAGGCCAGTTCCAAGATTCGGTACGGTCACTCTGAACTTGATTGCTCCAATTCTTGCCATGTCAAGAGCCTCATTGAGTCTTGAGTCATCTGTTATGATCCGCCCCTTCTCGAGGTACTTCAGGTAGAATTCGTTGGCCTTGAGTATCTCATCTTGCATATCGATTTGCTTCGGGAGCTCTTCGTCTTCGATACATGAGATCACCGAGAGCACGGCCGTTCCTGTCACTTTGCTACCAATCGTCACTGAGATCTCTTTGTCAATCCTATCCAGAGATAGTGATGATGGACTCGAGAAGATGAACAGGCTCTTGATCTGGCCGTCCTCGGTCTTAAGAATGAACCCGTTATCAAGTTTGGTGAACCGTTTTTCTCCGTTGAAAGCATCATCCATTGGCCACATTATCCTGAGATCAGATTCGATACGAATATCAATGCTGTGTTCTATGTAGTCGTAGAAATCGAACTGCAAGAACAGATAGGGGTTCTCTAGACTACAGAAGACAGTTATCTCTCCGCAGCAAAGCTTATATACGACTCTTTCGGGTGTGTAGAGAACCCTATTGAGCGCTTCTGACAAGTGTTCTCCATCTATAGAGAACTCCATGGATCTAAAGATTCGGAAGGGATGCACCCACACTTCTTCAATTCTATGGACAGAGAGATTTGCAAGAATACGTCGGCCTGTGGAATTGATGTAACCTCTTGCGTTTTCGATTTCCATAGACGGAACTGGCCAGTTAGTCACTGACAAGACTGATGGAAGTCTTTGATCTGAAGTCTCTGAAGTCTGAACAAATACCGAGTCCGATTCTATCCAGTATTTGCCTTGTCTGTTAGGAGAAAGCATCCAGAGGATGCTGTTCTCGATGAACCTTCGTGCTTCGGCATTATACGGATTATCGGGTTCCTCAAATGAAAGATAGCCTCCTATAGAGAGAACTGGAAAGCCTCCAATATCATGAAGCCAAATCAGTTTTCTCTCCCTAATATAGCTTATATATCTTTTCTCAACGGCCACTACCTTTGCTCTACTGCCAAGATAGTAGAAGACATTCGGTATCTTTTCAAGGCCGTTGAGATGGATGCTGTAGAAGCCTCCAAACAATCCTTCAAATAGAGGGTGGTTCTTATAGCATTGAAATCCCCTTTTGTCCCACGGGGAGCTGTCCATAAACACTCTTCGCTCTTCAATAGTGCCGGCATCCTCTACCCCAATCGTTTCAATAATTCTGACGGCCTTTCCTATCAGAATTATGGGTTTGGTGCCTATTGAGGGCGATAGAGATTTCAGATCCGGTACGATGTTGTTCAGTATTGTCAGTTCATTCTTATCGCAATCAACTCTCGCACTGGTTTGGTATCCAGCTTTCTGAATGATCTCAGCGAGGTGGTTCCCTTTCTCTTCAATGACACAGATCATCTGCAGTTTCTTACCTCGACCACAGTTCATCCTGAGAATATCTCTTTGAAAAGTCCAAGTGAGGCTCCCTTTGATACCAGTAAGCTACTGTGGCAATATCGTCCGTCAAGGGCTGGAATGTCCCGTCGGGATACCAGCCAAGCGCTTGCACTGTTACTTTGATTGAGTTGCTGAACCGTATGGGATCAGGAATATGCCAGCGATAGAGGCCGTGCCTGGGAACCTGTCCCTCATCTCTTTTCCATAGGGGGTAACCGCAGAAAGGAGCGGAGAAGGACTCACCAAAACACCATGCACCTCCAAAGTAATCTTCGGTTCCCGTTGTACAGATACTTGGGTCTTCTTCACCGTCAATGAAGAACTTGACTTCTCCCTCTCCCCACCAGCCATTTGAGAACTGAGTCCAGGAGGCAACCGTGCCCACATAATGACCGATGCCGCTAACACAGTCCAGGATTACGTGTTCCGGACACTCTCGAGTGGTCATCGATCTTCTCCATTCTGCATGGAAGTATGCGGCTGATTCAGGTATACTCCCCAGTGAGTAGTCAATCTGATAGAAGAAGTTTTGAAAAGGCTTTGGAGAGAGGTTCTCGACTTCAATTCTCGCGCAGTTTTCGAAAGGCATCGGCCAGTAGCAGTTGAATCCGCCCGATGGATTTACCGCCACAGGAAGCGAGTTAATATTGTATCTCAATCCGTGAGTGCAACCAAAGAAGTCTCCTAGCGGAGCTTCAACTGAAGGAGATTGTTCCCCATCCCAGTAGAACCTTATCAGGCAGCTTCTGTATGCGTTACTGTCAACGGTTATCCAGATGTGCCTTATAGTACCGGGTCCCTCAATTCTTGCCAGTTCGATTCTTCCCGTTGCTGGAAGCTCGATACAAGGTCTGACTTTCCACCCCTGTCCAAGCTTTCTTGCAGACCCCTTCCCTTCAGGACGTTCAAGAG
Organism: Mesotoga sp. UBA5557; assembly: GCF_002425715.1. NCBI lineage: Bacteria > Thermotogati > Thermotogota > Thermotogae > Kosmotogales > Kosmotogaceae > Mesotoga > Mesotoga sp. UBA5557. The sequence goes on along the minus strand of NZ_DIMV01000099.1, from coordinate 32,757 downwards.
CTCCTCCGGAAACACTTCCGTCGGGATTCTCCGCAGAAATCGATCGTGAGCATTCGTTTTTGATCTCACATATGTCACCAAAGAATGACAAGTTGATCACCCCTTTCTTCTGTTCTGCCAGCGACTGGCTACTTGTCGTAGCCCGATGTAAGTCTTATTCCCTGAACGATCCATTTCTGGGCGAAAATATAGACCAATATCATCGGAATAGACGAAAGAGCTGCAGCGGCCATCTGTGCAGGGTAGTTTGTTACGTATTGAGAGGAGAACATCGCTACGCCGACTTCAATAACTCGCATCTCTTTGCTTCTCGTAACTATCAATGGCCAGAAGAAAGATCTCCACTGTGAAAGAAAAGTGAAGGTCCCAACTGTTGCAATCACCGGTTTGCAAAGAGGCATGATTACTTTCCAGAATATCTGCCAGGAAGACGCTCCATCTATTCTCGCGGCATCTTCTAAGCTGCTTGGAAGGCTAAGCATATACTGTCTCATGAGGAACATTCCCCAGATATTTCCAAGCGCTGGAACTATCATCGCCCAATAGGTATCAACCCAGTTCATCGAGTGCAGGATGATGAATCCCGGAATGAGAGTAACAACTCCAGGGAGAAGCATGAAAGTAATGAATAGTTTAAACATGAAATCTCGACCCGGAAAGTGTAAGCGAGAGAGAGCGTAACCGCCCATCGCTACCAGGATTATCTGGCCAATAAGCACTGCAATTGTTATGAATAAAGTGTTGAAGATATATCTTCCCCATGGTTGCGATTGCCACATTTCCACGTAGTTCTCCCAACGAAGAACATCCGGGATCAGCTTTGGTGGAAGTCTGTACATTTCAAACTCTGCCATGAATGAGAAAGAGATCATGAGAATATAAGGAAGTAGTGTGGATAGTCCGAGAAGAATTAGCAAAGCCATAATTACTACTTTGACGAAAATCGAGAAGAATCTGTTATTCATCTCATCATCTCCTCTCTAGAAGTAAGCCTGCCAGCTCTCTTTGCCAAAGAGCTTGAACTCCACCAGAGTCAGTGCGGCCAGCAACAGGAACAAGATCCACGATTGTGCTGCGGCGTACCCCATTCTCATATCCACCCAGGCAGACTGCCAGATATGATAGAAGACGACATCTGTTGACCTAAGAGGTCCTCCCTGGGTCAAGACATAAATTGGAGTGAAGACCTGGAATGACCCAATGACGCTGGTGACAAGAACGAAGAGACTCGTCGGTTTGAGCAGTGGGAGCGTTATCTTCCAAAAAATTCTTGGTTTGCTCGCTCCATCAACTGCAGCCGCGTCATAGAAGTCCTTCGGAATGCCCTGGAGCCCAGCCAGGAATATGAGTAGTTGACTGCCAATAGCAGACCAAATACCGATTATCATCATTGATATCAGTGCGAACTGAGGTGATTCAAGCCAGGCTATTGGCTTTATTCCGACAAGGCCAAGAATGAAATTCAGGACCCCGAAGTCTCGATTGAAAATCCAGCGCCACACGATTGTAGTTGCGACCCCTGCAGTTACAACGGGAAGATAGTAGAGAACTCTCAAGACAATAGATAGCTTCCCCAGCTTGTTTACGGCAATTGCCAGGAGGAGAGAAATGAACATCCCTATTGGAACGTAAATCGAATAAACTGCAGTATTCTTCATTGCATTCCAGAACTTCAGATCTCCGAAAAGCTCAATGAAGTTCTCGAGTCCAACAAACGGCTTAGCTGCATCAACGATACTCCATCTTCTGAACGCGAGGAACAGCGCAAAACCCATAGGACCGACCGCCCACCAGACAAGGTGGACAAGAGCCGGCAGTAGAAAACCATAACCAATGAAAGTTCGTGTTATAAGTTTGTGAGACTCAATGTTTGTCACTATAAAGACGCTTACTATTACCATTACCAGAAGTACTAGAATTGCCCCTATGGAGAAGAACTGAATAGACAAGATAGAGTTTTCTCTAAGAGTCTCCTCGAACAACACAGTGAAATCGTATCCGCCAATATTCCGGCTTGCATATGTGTGAATCACATCATTGACTTTCGCAGAACCGGTTTCTATTCCATTTACTTGAGAAGATGTGACTATCTCGAGATTCGAGATTCTTCTGGCAGTCAGATTAGAGGCGACCACTTCGCCTTCGTGCTGGACAATGAAGTTTGCTCCCGTACTTCGTCTCGATGTGTCAACGAAATCAACGAAGAACCCTTGGTCCCCCTTCAATACTAAATGTTCAACATCATTGAACCAGGCCTTTGCTCTCTTCAACCCAACGCCTTCGCTAATCTCTCCAAGAGCTTCACCAAAGACAAAGAAGGCGAATGAAGCGATCAGTACGATCGCAGGCAGATATGCTGTCAGCCCAAATATCATACGAGTACGCTTATTCAGAGCGGCGTGGGATGCTGCCTTCTTGTAGAATGAGAGCAAGACGAAAACGGCAAAAACGAATGAAGCAAGAGCAGAGATCCACAGAAAAAGCGACAAAGAGGTGTATTTGTCTTCCCAATCCGCATCGGTTGTGAGAGTTGAGAAGAATCCAATTACATCCCAGTTGTCGGAATCATAGACCGCAATTGCGTTTATCAACGCTTTGCTTCCTTCAAATGAGATCTCCGCAGATTCTGGTCTTTGGCTATTTATCGTTTTTCTGAAGAGACTACGAATCAAGTCGTCTTCTATTCTGGGCGAATCTCTGGGAACAGCGAAATCATTTTCGTCACCGAAGTAAACGACGAAATCTCTTTCATACGTTTCACTTGCTTTGTCGAGAAGATCGTCAAATCTGTCGAGAACAACCAGAAGGATATTGTCGTCAAGTAGGCGTATCCCAGTCTGAATGTATGTTTCATCACCATAAACGACGAGCTCAGTCTTCGGATATCCAATCGAAAAGGTAAGATTTTCGAAAAACAGGGAGGAAGATAGACTATCCGGCGCAAAATAACCAAAGTCATCAATCAGGTTGCCTGAGTAATCGAACAAGCCAGCAAAGACAACGTCATCTGAAAAACTCTCGAGTACGGCAGTGACTAATTCTGGCCTCTCAATCAAAGGATCCATCTCCAGGTCGATGTAGGCCGTCAGGTTTTGGTAGTTGAGTTTGAAGCTTCTTAGCAAAGAAGCCTCACTCTCAACCAAGAAGTCATTGAGGCCATTTCTGGCATAGAAACCCAAAATGGCAAATGCCGATATCATCAGAAGGCCAACAAACACCAGTAACCCGACAATGATCTTGTAGTGCCTCAAAGCCATCCCTCCCGGAAAACGAGGGGCAGTGCAGACTGCCCCTCAGATGAAGAAATCAGTTTTCACCCTTTTCGATATACGTGTCCATTGTTGTTGCAGCCCAATCCATTGCCTGCTTGACGGTCTCTCCACCTACGTTCATCCTGTCAAATGCCTCTGCCCATGTGTCTTCGAACTGCGGTCTATAGTATTTCGTCTGAGAACCAACCGGGACTCTTGCAAAATCAAGCATCTTGATGAAAGCTGCGTCGAGTTCGTCCTGAGCTGCCTGTAGCTCTGCGATGTTCTTTATTGCAGATATTGCCAGTCCGCCTTCTAAACAACGTTTTGTTTGAGCAAATTCGCTTGAGAGAAATGCAGCAAGCTTTGTCGCGCCTGCTTTGTCGGGAGCGTTGACAGGGACCGCCCAACCGGAAGCGTAGGTTACGGTTGCTTTGCTTTCAGGACTTGCGTAAGGTATTGGTGCAGCTCCAACAACCAGGTCAGCCCCCTTGGCAATCTGACCTCTGATTGACACGTTGAACCATCTACCTGTGATTACCATCCCCACTTTCCCTGTATAGAAGAGTGCAGAAGTTCCGCCCAAAGAGCTAGCCTCTTGAGGAGAAGGTGCATATCCCTTTGAGAGGAGGTCGATGTAGAAGGCGTAATTATTCACGTTCAGATCGCTGTTGAGATAACCAGATGTCTGAGTGAAGTCCGGGCTGAAGACCTCTCCGCCGCCTGCCCAAAGGAGTGGTATAACAACACCGACCCATGACGGGAAAGCGAAGCCCCAAACGTCGTTCTTTCCATCACCAGTAGTGTCCTTGCTCAAGAGACGAGCGGTCTCTGCAAATTCCTCCATTGTCCAACCATCTTGAGGAGGATAAGGCACGCCAAGTTCATCAAAGACCTTCTTGTTGTAGAATATCCCAATTGGGCTCGTGTCCTTTGGAAGGGCGTACAGACTCCTACCTGATCTGAAGATGTCGACAAGTACTGGGAAATACTCGTCCAAGTTGGTGCCGCTTGCACCTTCTCTGCTCAGCCTGCTGATGAAAGGATTGATGTCTGTCAAGTAGTTGCCTTCGACAAATGCAGGAATCATCTCGGCATCAAGCAGAATGACATCGGGTGGAGTTCCCGCTCCGATGTCGGTCAGGATTTTCTGATAATAGTCGCCTGGAACCGGTTCGTAGACTACCTCATACTCCGGATTCAGCCTCATGAATTCGGCAATGATTGCTTCGTCAAGAGCTGCTTCTTCAGCGCCTGCCCAGGTCGCGACTCTGAGCTTGGTTGCTCCCAGTACAAGTGAAGAAAGCAAAATCAGAGCAATCACAAGAGAACCCTTCAGATATCTTACCTTTTGCATACTCCCACCTCCATTTTGATTACCTGTCCGCTAGAATGCGGGTGATTAATTGATTACAGTTGTTTTCCCGCCAAGCTGAACTTCAACCGCGCCATTATTCGAAACAACTCTAACTTGCCTTCCTGCAACCTCCAGATTATCGATCTCGAAATCAAGGTCGAAGGGAAATGGATCAAATTCGATTCCATTCTCAGAGATATCAATGCCTACAACGTATCTGATCAGAAGATCGATTACCCATGAATGCTGGTAATCATCGACACCTCTGTAGATACTCGGCCTTCCGTTGAAAGGGTTATAGTGTTCAAAGCAATTCGGTCTTCTTGGATCACCGTCAAAGAACATCATTTTGATGAACTTCTCGATAATCTCAACAGTCTTTTCGCGAAGGAGTGGGTCTTTGAATCTTCTTGCACATATTCCTAGAACGTCTACGATATGGCTGTTTGTCATTGGCCATACTCTTCCGTTCCAGGGGCAGTTGTGTCTTTTGCCTTTCCATTCGGCCCATTGACTGAAGGAGTGATCATCTAGACTTGTTGCTGGTACTGGGAACTCGGTCCAGAACTCTGCTGGATTGAGCAGATGCTTCTTGAGACCAGGAATGTGAGACTCATCTACGATATCCGTTAGATAGGGATAGAAGCATACTGCTGCCTTCACTCCCGTTCTCTTGAAATTGGCTGGATTGACATCTGAGAAGATTTCGTAATCCGGATCCCACATTGTTTCAAGAACGGCCTTCTTCGTCTTCTCGGCGCTCAATTTGAAACGGCTGCTTTCTTCATCAAGACCGAGAATTCCCGCCATCCAGGAGAGCGCCTTCTTGAGGTTGTATACATAGACTGTTGCATCTACGCCTTTAAGCCTTATATTATTTGTCCAGCCGTACCTATCAGACATTGGATCAACGGCAGTGTATCTGCTCATAAACTCCTGTCCTGTCTCGAACTGATCGACTACATCATAGAGTCCGGAGTTCTCCTGATCTCTAGATGAATCGAAGTAGGCTAGATACTTCTTTAGTGGTTCATAAATCCTGCTTATGAAATCAATATCTGGGTGAACACTATGTAGATCCCGAATCGCCCTCCCCCAGTCGGCGTGGTAGAAACCGTTCTCCTGAATCTGGTTAACATAGATATGACCTACGAACGCCCCATCTTCTTTCTGATTCTCCAAGAAGTTCAGCAGACTCCCTTGACCAATACTCGGACTGTTGGACCAGCGAGTTTCCAGGATATGGCATTGTGCGCTGTAAGTGATCAGTGCTCTGAAGTAGTCGAGGCCTTCGGCAATTGCCGGATGCTTCATAAATGACTCGCTAACCTCGCTTGTGAACAGTTTTAGTCCATACCACCTGTAGTAGTAATATGTCTGCATGAATGGATCACTAACGCGAAACTGAGGCAACGATGCAAAATACCGTTTCCAGGTTTCCGTGCTCTTTTTAACAGGATCTATACTGAGCAGCCTTTCTCCTCTCTCAATAACCTCTTCTCCACTTTGCGCGGCACCAAGACCACAGACAAATACAGACTCGTCCATCGGATCGATAGTGATTCTTCTGTGAACGCCCATGTAGAGTAGTCCGTTTCTGTTAATGCCATTATTGACGATTCCGGCCAAGAGCCCTTTCTTGCTAAGTTTCTCGTAGAATGGAGTCAATCTGAAATTCGGGATGTTGGCCGTTCTCTCTGAAAAGGTAATGTTGTAGTTCTCCATGGCTTCAAGTGCTAACATCACCTCTGACTCGATTGGTCTTCTGTTTGGTTTGATGAGTTTCTTTCCGAAGAGAATTCCGTTTTTCGCAGGTTCTGCATGCGTTATATCTGTCTCTAGATCACTCTCAGAGCACTGCTGGGCTGTCCAAACCACAACATCCAACTCGATCGGTTCCTCGCCCATGTTCTTGAGCGTTACTTTTGAGAGAAGAAAGTCCTCTTCTAGCAAAGCTTTCTCTTCGATCAACTCAATATTCTCAGCCGAAAACCTGCTCTTAAGAACCGCGGGGTTCCATGTCCTGTCTACGCACCTGAAATCGATTGGGATTCCATTCTTCATTGTGCTGATCGCATAACCTGGATCAATTCTCATGTCAAAGTAACTCAGAAAATCCCATGCTCCCGGACTATCGAGAAACAACGGAAATGGAGGAGCCCATAGGAGCCTGTTCCCCCCTCCTAAGTACCATTTGTCATCTCTTTCAAGAATCTTCAGTACATCAATCTTCATATGAGTCACTCCTATCAACTCCCTGGCAGTTATGAAGCAGTTCCCGACCATAACCAGTTAGGTCAACTATGTCCTTCTTGTCAATCTCGATGATCTGATCGTAGACTCTCAGTGCGCCCTTAACGTCTCTGGATGCTATTGCCTCATAGAGGTCCTCATGAAGAGGCAGTCCGGCATCTCCGAAAGTATCCAATCCAAGTGGCGACTTCCACAAGATCTCAAGTCCATCAAAGACCACGTCGAAAACCTCCTTGAGGAATCGATTGTGAGAGATCTCAAATATCTTCTTGTGGAAGGCGGCGTCTGTATTTGCGAGGTCATGCTTGTCTCTTATAGCCTCTAGAAGTTTTTCCATACAGCGAGAAAACTCTTCAATATCACTCTGACTTGAATTGGATATTGCGAGAGCTATCGCAGATTTCTCTAAAGTGCTTCGGACTTCTATCAAGTCAAATATGTCTCTTGCGCTGTCTGTCTCAATCTCAAAATTGACATTGAACTGAATTCTTAACTTCGTTCTCTTAAGAACAAAAGTTCCGCTTCCGTGAACGGTTCTGGTTATGCCTTCATATTCGAGAACCCTGAGCGCTTCACGCACAACGGTTCGACTTACGCCCAATCGTTCAGTAAGTTCGAGTTCCCCTGGAAGTCTCTCTAGATCCTCGAGGACTATCATTTTCTTGAGCTTGTTTACTACATCTGTCGCGGTTCGTCTTCTTGCTTTCATAGCCAATTGACCTACCTCAACTTGATTTGTTGTCTACTCACCAGACAAATTAATCATATTTTATTACCTCAACCATTGAATACTTCAGACGTACTATAGCTGCCTGCGTTTCGTTAGGTTTATCTGCAGGGGATTATCTAAGAAAACGAATTCCATCTTTACCGAGAAAAATGTTGTTGTCAACAACTATGACTTGAGTATTCTGAAGCAAGAAAAGACTTTCGCGAAGAGACAAGGTGAAATTTATCGCAATCAGTTGACCAGCTCTTATGGTCGGACGAATAACAGAACCGAAATCGGATGGTTCGCCTACTTCCTAAATAAAAGACAAAACAGTACAACTGATGCATTTCAGGAACAGAGGGATCATTACCGGAAGACTCATTAGCTTTACATTATTGAACTGCAATGATAGTCCAAGCCGAAGAATATCTCTTGCTTGAGGTCGATACCTTTTCTTCGTTCACTCTTAACAGACAGAAGGGCTTCGCATACTTGACGAGCGCTATGGTGTTTACAAAGAGCCGGTAATCTCACTACAAATATGTTCGCCTCCGATAACTAGTAATCACTACGCCGGCCTTAATCGCAATGAACCCGACTACTGTAAGTGTTACTGGCAGCCCAACTGCTGTTATCCTTCTCATTCATTTGCAAGAAAGCAAGAAGCCGGAGTCAAGTTCACTCTCCGGCTTAAGTAAGCGGTTTTCGAAGACAACTACTTGGCTAACATCTTCTCCATTACTTCAAGTGCCTCGTCAGATAGTAGAATCATGGCCAATCTTTGAGGTGTGATTCTGTTCTGCAAATTATTCTGCAGTGTCTCAGGACTCCTGTCGGTAATTCTTTCAGAAACTTGCTCTTTGACAACTTTCATTCTTTCCTGAACATCAAGATTCTTCAATCGCTCCTGAGCTTCGGGCGGGAGATTCTCCAGACGATGTCTCATCTGTTCCGCTACATCGGGAAGCTTCTCCTCAATTCTTTCTCTCATTTCATTTACTCTGCTTGTGCCTACGCGGTTCGAAGCTACCCGTTGCTGCAAGTACTCGGCAAGATTTTCACCCTGCTTGATAGAGATTATTGATTTTAAACCTGTTAGGTAATTCTCCATTATGGATTGCATTCTAGTCGCAAAAGCTTCTCTTTCTGGAAGAGGAGCAATTTCACCTGAAATTGCCTCCTCGAGAGTGCTCTCAAGAGTATTAGTAATCCTCTCTTTGAGGCCTTCGAGTTCCTCGCGAGTGGATTTCGCAAGATCGTAAATCTCCTGAAGCTGCTCAGGAGAAAGTTCAACTGCATTTAGCACATTTGCTATCTGAATCTGGCGCTGCAGTTTCAGAATATCTTTATCTACTCTGTCTCCGAAATTTGGAGCTGCAGTAGCGACGACCCCGAAGATCAACACCAATATCGAAACAACCAGTATCTTTTTCATTCTTGTCACCTCCATATGAAACTAAAACAATTATAGAAATCAATAGGTGGAAGGAATGTGAAATCAATCGATGAAGCCAACTATCAATATGAGAAAGAGCTCATCATTGACCACATATCTTCTTTATTGTTCGATCATCTCGTTCCTTTGTTCTTGAATTGTAATCACTATACCTGGGTTCATGAACTCCTACACTCTTGATCTTGGTCCCCGCTTGTGGTGGAGTGTGTGCTCTTTGAAGTGCTTCTAAAACTAGTGGCATATCCGAAGTTGAACGATGAATTCGCTCTTTGGCGTTATGTGGTTTGTGCTCTATGTGTTCTTACTAGGAACCAACAGCCGCTCTCAAGAGGAGCTTTATAGGTCAGCGGCTTTTCCGGTCCTCAAAGACCTACACCCTCCGCCACTGCGTGACCCTTAAGGGAGGACTTAAGATCAGATTCATCAGGAGCCAAACACAGCATTCATGCAAGAGAGAAACGTCAACATATGAGTGCCGTTGAACTCGATGACTTACGGATAATGATGAGGAAAAAAAGCGAACTCTATGCTCTAGTCTGTAAGTCGAGACTTCTTCACTGCGGGTGGGCAGTACAGAGGATCGAGTCCCGCAGCTGCAGGGATGTAGATCCTCATAGTTATGGTGAACAGTCCATCAGGGGCTGGTAACCAGTTCGACTCCTTGTCCGGTCCCGGTGGTTCGTGCTGCAAATAGAGAATTAGAAATCCATCTTCTTCATAGATCAACTCAGATCTGTCCCCGATTGAATACCTGTTAAGAGAATTTGAAACCATCATCTGATCCGTATCATACATGGTTATTGACCAGAATCCCCTGGGATCAACCGGAGGCATCTCTTCCTTTGAAAATGAAAGCGTGTAATTGAATCTCGAGGCATCTAGTAGATCCCCATCGCTGTCAACTCTGCAGCTAGGGTAATAGGCCTCTTCGAGATCATTTCCAAAAAGCCCTATGTGAGCAGCGGCTGCTCTAACAAGATACATTCCCTGCATTCTCTCCCTATCGCCGAAGATTCGTTCGGACATTGTCCATCCATTTCTGATCGTTCCCAAAACAGAACCTGGATTGCATATAGAAGCACGAGCTTCGGCGATTCCTGAATCAATTGCTTCTCTTACCGGTTCCGTCAGGCTGGACGGATCGAACGGATAATCCGGACCAATTCCTATTCTCGAGAAGTCATAGATTAGGTCTCTCTCTGAAGGATGAATCTCTAGTTGCCCAAGCAGGAAATTGAAGTATGCAATGAATCCGATAGAATCAGCAGCTTCTTGGTCAAAAGGAAGAAGAAAATCGTCTAGAAGAGGAGGTGAGACATCGCCAGCAAAATCACTCAAAGGTCTCAGAACATAATTCTCCTGTATCTTCAATACTTCTTCAAGATCTCCCGGTAGCTCGCTATTCACGGCTGTCCTAACTAAACAGTAGACAAAGTTTCCCTCGCTAACGAACATTTTCTCAACATCTGAAGGTACTTCTCCTTCCCAGTTGGGTCCCGCAATCATTATTGTCAATGGATCTGAGCCGGTGACCCTAGTACCTGCGTAAGCAAAGTTATGAGTGTACATGTCTATGAACTGGAATGAAAAGTAGCGATCGGGTACTGGCGGAATCTCCACTACAACGGGCTCACTTCTTAGATCAAGCCACGCAGATGAATAAAGTGTGTCGTTGTTTGAGCGCACTATGAGTCTGCTATGGGGACCAAATAGGTTCTTAACGTGGGTTAATGAATTGAATCCACCTCTTTCCGTTACCTGAACATACATCGTTCGGTAGTTTTCTAGCATAGGATATGCAAAAACATAGGCCTCGTTCGCCAATTCCTTCGCTTCGTCAGGATCAACTGTCAGGCTCTGCTGCAATGCAAAGGCTGATAAGACGAGCATCAAAATCATTGACCACGAAAGTAATACTTTTCTCACAAGATACAACCCCCTATCTCCAAAAGCGACTAGGCTGACAATTGCCTAACCGGAGCGTTTAAAATAATCCTGAAAAGAATCTCTTGTGAATCAGGATTCTCATTCCAAAATACTATCATTTTGATTCTTCTCAGATGCTATCTATAGATCACCCACCAATTGTTGATTTGATATTTATCGGTATCGTTCACAGTGCCACAGTTGTAGGAAGAGGTGGAACTGGTATAAACCTGATGATACGAAACGTACTTGCCACTGGAAGCATGCCTAAGCCTTACTATCTCTCCGTAGTACAGTTTGTCTGTGCCGAACAGAGTTCCCAGAACATTGATTCCTGTAGGCTCGATGAATAGGTCCCACTGAGCAGTATCATGATTCAGATACAGACAGTAAGTCGTACTTGGATATTTGTACTTGTCGTCTTTTGTATCAATTGTGTAGTACTTAGAAAGGTTATATGGAGCGAGGCACATGTCACTTAGCTGCGTTGTGGCCCGCAACCATACCGCGTGATCTTTTGTGACTGGTCCCGTCGACCACCCCCAGGAATCCCCAGTTCCTTTGTCACCTTTGTTTGTTAATGTCAACCACGAACTATATCTCCCCGAGGTTGTTCTGTTTGTGCTGTTGACCTTCACAAGATCGACTCCAAAACTATCCCATGTAGGAATGAAGAGAATCCAGGTTTTTTGCCAGTACGCCTCGTCATCGATTTTCATATATCTGTTGAGCGCGACATTCAGGACTCCTATATGATCCGGGTCAGTAGGGTCAGTGCTTCTTCCGTATATGATCTCCCTCTGCAGATTGTTGACTCTCAATGAGGGAGCGTAGGCCGATATTGCTAGAGATTGGACATATGAGGTCTCCGGGCCTATGTTCAAAGCATACTTCGTTTCATCTAGGTATTCCTCTGCGATAAACAGATTATTGCAGATATTCTTATGAGTATTCTCAAGAAGGGTTATTGCGTAAGGCGTCTGAACCACATTGTTGTTGGTGCTCCTGGAAATCGTGTATTTGCCTTCTGAAAGGTTTTCAAAGACATATCTTCTCAACACTACCCCTGGCTCGACTGTCTGCTCTGTATCTTGATATGTATATCCTAAGAGACGATATGTGCCGAGTGGATCACTCGCTTCTAATGCTTCGTCAATAGCGGTGAGCTGAATATCCTGTTTGTCCAGAGTGAGTTTGATGCCGGAAGCGGAATTCCTGAACACGTTGAATGCCGGGAGCAAAATCCCTAGAGTTTTCTGGAAGCTGGGCAGTGTTGTAGGTAACGACATGGGTTCGGTATTCCAGAAAACTCTCACGACTATCCCGGAATCCAATCCCATAGCCTTCAGGGCTGCGTTGTCTGCTTCGTTGTAGAACCAGGCTTTGTCAGCATCATAAGCAGGGTTCAACATAAGGCCTTCGCCACCGACAATGTATGTTACGAATGTCTCCAGCCAATGCCAGAAGACTTCAACTTCCTCTGCGGTGTACGAGTTGTAGTTCTGCAAGTGCAGCTGCGAAAGGCTACTCCCCTGCTTGTGCTCATATTCAACCAGAAGGTTCAGAGCGAGGAGTTGACGGGTTGTGAGAGCTTTGAAAAGACCTATGTAAGCTTGAACGTACTCTATAAACACAGGCGAATCGGCAGGACATCTCTGTGAGAATCCAAAACCGGTATCTGTAGTTCCATCGATCAGCTTGGCCGATCTAATGGCATTCATTGCGTTGGTAATGAAAATCTCTAACAGAGACATATAACTCGTGTCAGCAGTTCCTCCAACGATAACTTTCTTGATGTTAAGCATTACCTGATCCAATTTGCTGATCTGAATATCGTACATCAGTTCCTGGATGGCGATATCTGTGGTAGTCGTTGCATCGAGAGTTGTAATGAACATATACTTGTTGGTGCAGGTTTCGATCGGAGTGAAGTAGTTCTGATCTACCATTCTCACATACGAATCGTAATACTGCTTGTCAAGCTTCGTGAGAATGCTCTGTATTTCGGCATCAATAGTATCAAGCTTTGCAGACATCACGTCCAGCTTGTCGTTTATCTCCTGAACCTGGTTGAGAATCTCGCTTATCATTTCTGCGCTTTGATCACCGAGTCCAAACAGGCTTTTCATAACCCACGATATCGCACTTACGGCACCCTTTGATACTATACCGGTTGTTATTCCTTTCAAAAGGTCCTTGGCTATGCTTGAGATGTCAATATCCAGAGTCGCACCAACGCCGAAATTGTACTTGGCGCCGCCGACAATTGCCTCGACAATTACCTCTATGAAGTCCCTGTAAACTCCGCCGAAGTTTTCATGGACGAAGTCCGAGAGTTTTTTCATAGAGAAATTCGAGGTCTCGAATTTAGGGTGAAGCTGGCTCAAAACATTCACCTCAGGGGGGACGTTTAGGGCTTCTCTGACCTGACTAATGGCCTCTGCATAGCTGGTTTCCATTCTGAACATGTAGGCCGTAAAAACTGATGTGACTGGATTTACAAGTATTTGCTCCGAATAGAACGACTCTTCGACAACCGAGGCAAGGGCATCAGTCCTTTCCTGTTCTTCGGGAATATCGAAGGACGCCAGAAGTATTACCGGAAACTTCAGCCCCGTGGGTATGGGTATCGAGAACCTCCCATAATTGTCGGTTTCAAACTCGCCTTCAATGACCTGATTTCCGTCTAGGTCAAAGACCTTCACGATAGCGTTTTCAATATATTCGTCTGCAAAAACTGTGCCCTCAATTGCATTTGTTCGAAGAAGACCAACGCAACCCGTGACAAAGATTAGCAATACCAGAAGAAATAAGAGAGAATACTTCTTCATTTACAACGCCCCAAATATCTCGATTGGTAAATCAGCTTATTGGCAAAAGCGCGTCTATGTGGAGAGTTCAGGGCTCGGAAGAAAGTTGATTTATCGAATTATATATGAGATTTATGGAAAATCAGTCATTTGTTCACACTGTGAAAGTCAAATCTCTGGTAGCGGGAATGAAACATTTTTTGTGGTCTAGGAACCTCAGGAATTCTGAGCTGCAAAAATCCTTATCGAGTATCTACAAAAAACGGATTAGGCTTGAAAACCGTCTGAAGAGTTTACGAAGAAAGAAAAGAACCCACTATTGGTAAAATGGGAGTGTAGGAGGTCTGCTTTCAGGACCACAGAAGGGCGAAATCTGATAGTGACAAAGCATAACCTGGAGTGATACATCTCTGAAGCTGGAAGCTTTGGAGCATCAAACCGAGAATCGGAATTCTTTAGAAAGAGGTGCCTCATATGGAGATAGGGATAGTAGGACTTGGCAAAATGGGAGGCAATATCGCCAGAAAACTCGTCGCCGGCGGACATACTGTCATCGGCTATAATCTGAATTCGGAGATCACAAAGGCTCTGGCTGAAGAGATAGGACTTTACCCGGCCTTTTCTCTGGAAGAGCTTGTGGGAAAGTTGACGCCGGTTCGGATTCTTTGGTTGATGATTCCAGCAGGCGTTCCAACTGAAACGACCGTAAATGCTCTTAAAGACTTGCTAGATTCTGGAGATATCGTCATTGACGGAGGCAACAGTAATTATAAAGACTCAGTTAGGCGATCGGAGAGACTTTCAGAAAGAGGAATCAAGTTCGTAGATGTAGGCACTAGCGGGGGAACTTGGGGATTGACAGAAGGTTACAGCATGATGATTGGAGGGGAAAGAGAGATCATAGAGAACCTCACGCCATTATTCACAACGCTTTCGCCTGAGCAAGACAAAGGGTGGGGAAGAGTCGGACAAGCGGGAGCCGGCCATTTCGCAAAGATGATCCACAACGGAATAGAGTATGGGTTGATGCAGGCCTATGCGGAAGGATTCGAGATTCTTAGAGCGAAGAAGGAATTTGACTTCGATTTGAAGGAAGTGACCGATATATGGCTTCACGGAAGCGTGATCAGGTCATGGCTTCTTGAGTTGATTAGCGATATACTAGCCGGTGATCAGGATCTCCGTAACATAGAACCATGGGTTGCAGATTCTGGAGAAGGACGTTGGGCAGTTGTTGAGGCAATGGATCTCGACGTCCCCGCCCCGGTAATTACATTGTCTCTACAGAAGCGAATTGAGAGCCGCGTTGAAGAGGATTATTCGGCAAAACTCCTTGCAGCCATCAGAAACAGGTTTGGCGGCCACGAAATAAAACAAACAAGACTGGAGAGTAGAGATGGCGAAGACTGAGAATTCAATAATGATTGTATTCGGAGCTTCCGGTGATCTTACACAACGGAAACTGATTCCGGCTGTTCATTCCCTCGGTTGTGAAGGACTGCTGCCTGAAAAATTCGACGTTATCGGCGTTTCTAGGAGCAAGATATCGGATAAAGGCTTTAGAGATAGGTTATTCTCTGGGGTTCAGGATTACTCCAGATCTGATCCAAAGATCTGTAATCTCTGGAAGGGATTTGAAACTAAGATCGAGTACTTGCAGGGCGAGTATGATCAAGAAGAGACATACAGTGAACTGAAAAATAGGATAGACAAATTGGAGAAGAACGAGCAGGCTAGATCAAATCTTCTTTTTTACCTCTCTATTCCTCCCGAAATGCATTCGATCATACTGAGACACTTGGGCAAATTGGGTCTCAGTGGATCTGAGGGAAGAGAAGTCCGCGTCGTGATCGAGAAGCCTTTTGGAAGAGATCTTGAAAGCGCAAGAAATTTGAATTCGATCGTTCACGAGTCTTTTAGGGAAGACCAGATTTTCAGGATAGACCACTTTCTCGGGAAAGAGACCGTTCAGAATATACTTGCTTTCCGTTTTTCCAATTCGATATTTGAACCATTATGGAATCGTCAATACATTGATCATGTTCAGATAACTGTTGCTGAGGATATTGGAGTAGAACACAGGGCAGGATATTACGATACCGCTGGGGTTTTGAGAGATATGTTTCAAAATCACATGCTTCAGCTTCTGACTTTAGTGGCTTTGGAACCGCCAGCAGTTTTCGAGGCGGATGCTCTAAGGGATGAGAAGGTCAAAGTTCTGAGATCAATGAACAAGTGTTCAGACGTCGTTCTGGGTCAGTATGATGGCTATCTTGAAGAAGAAGGAGTTGCCAAGGATTCAAAAACGCCTACATATGCTGCACTTAGGATGTATGTGGATAATTGGAGATGGAAGGGAGTCCCATTCTATCTTCGATCTGGCAAGAAAATGAAGAGAAAGGTTTCGGAAATCTCCGTCCATTTCAAGAGCGTTCCTCATATGCTTTTTGGACAATCCGGAAATGGCGAAGATGTCAGTCCGAACATTCTATCTCTTTGTATTCAACCTGACGAAGGAATGAAGCTGTATTTCGAGGCAAAGATTCCTGGTGGTCCGATGAAGACCAGAACAGCCAAAATGGATTTCAGTTTTTCCAGCGGATTCGGTAATGACACCCTCCCTGATCCATACGAGAGACTCCTTTTAGATGTAATGCAGGGTGATGCATCATTGTTCGCCAGATCTGATGAAATCGAGTTAGCTTGGGGAATAATCGACCCTATAATAAGAAGACAAGAGAATGGAGAAATCAAGTTGTGCACTTATGCAACCGGTAGTTGGGGTCCCGAAGAAAGCAGTTTTCTCGTTTCGAGGGAAGGCCGGGAGTGGTTTGTTTGCTGTTGTGGTGAGGATGGAGAACTACCAGAGGAGCAAGATGGCGGCGGCAAATAGGCAGTTGAGCATCTTCGAAAACTTTGAGCAGCTATCACATGCGGCCGCCGAAACTTTGGCAAAACTAATCGAGAACAGAACAACCGTTCATGAGAGATTTTCAGTAGCTCTTTCGGGAGGTTCTACGCCCGAAAGACTTTATGAAATTCTTGCCGAAGAACCTTACAAACAAGGTATTCCCTGGCGAAAAGTCGACCTTTTCTGGGTAGACGAGAGGTGCGTTACTCCCGATGACGATGAAAGCAATTACGGACTCGTGAAGGAGCTTCTACTTAGAAGGATCGAGATTCCCCAGGAAAACATTCACAGAATCAAAGGTGAATTATCCCCTGAGATTGCCGCGGCTCAATACGAAACAGAACTGATTAACTATTTTGGAAAACATTCCACAGATTTCGATCTTGTAATATTGGGATTTGGAGAAGACGGCCACACGGGGTCTCTCTTTCCCGGTTCGATCGAAATTATCGACCGTGATTCCCTCGTACTTACCAGTGAAGTGAGCTACGATGGAAGGCCATCCAAAAGGGTTACGCTTGGTCTGCGGGCTCTAAATCAGGCCAGAAACATCTTCGTTCTGGCCTCCGGAAAGGCGAAGGCTGAGATCGCTAGGTTGGTTCTGGTCCAAAATGATTGTGATCTACCAATAAGTCTTGTATCTCCTGAATATGGGAAACTCTTCTGGATGATCGACAAAGAAGCGGCTCAACTTCTGCCTAAAACTTTTCTTGATGAGCTTCAGAAATCCAATTCTTGACTTTGTTTTGACTAGAAGATCTCAATTGAATCAGAGATAACCGACTTCGTAATCTATTAGAATCCGTTAAGAGAGCAAAAGCAAGAGATTCTTCGATGCTGGAAATCGACTGAGTAGAGATTTCTTTTCATGAATTCCATGATATTCGTTGGCTATATAGATAATTCCTCGGAGTTCCCCGATCAATAGCTATTGATTGGGGCTAAGCTCACATTCTAAAGAATGCCCTTTCAGAAGAATTTCAAACATCATAACCGTTAATTCCGTGTTTTTGCCTCCATTTGGTTCAGGTCGAATCTCATTGACTTCCGATTAACGACTGGCAAGTAGTATAATTTCAATGAAAGAAATGACGTTTCAATAGATGAAATATAAGGAGGCATATTAATGGACGTTGTTGGCAAGTTTGGGAGGATACTCATACCAATGAGTACCGCGTTTGCAGCTGATTATTCGATCGACTATCCTATGACCAGGAGGATAGCCAGCTATTTGATTGGAAAGAAGTACTCTGATTCTCTTGTAATAGCCGGAACAAACGGCGAGTTCTACACAATGAGCTTTGAGGAGAAGGTAAGACTCTTTGCAGAAATCAAAGAGGAAGTTGGCGACAGGGTACCATTGATAGCCGGAACAGGTACGGCTAACACTTGCGAGACAATAGAACTTACGAAAGAAGCGGCGAGATTAGGATACGATGCTTCTATGGTAGTTGTTCCCTATTACTGTCACCCGACTCAGGAAGGAATCTACTATCACTTCTCTCAGATATGTAAGAAGACCGATCTTCCGATTATGGTCTATAACATTCCGCTCTTCACGGCTTCGAATATTGATCCGGCGACTCTGGCCAAGCTAACTGAGTTTGAGAATATCGTTGCCGTCAAAGATGAGGCCGGAATTAATCCGTTGCAGACCTCTGCCTTCCTGAAGGCAACAAAGGGGAAGATAGTGGTTTATTCCGGAGACGACCTAATGGTTCTCTCGGTCATGAGTCAGGGTGGAATAGGCGTTATAAGCGGAGGTTCGCACGTAATTGGGGACATGATGAGGAACTTGATAGACGAGTTCCTCTCTGGTGATGCCACCAAAGCGACAAGTAGCTTCAAGGAGCTTTACGAGCTTTTTAGCGCTTTCTTTGGTAGAAATAGGCGGCTTACAAACCCGTTGCCGGCAGTAAAAAAGGCCTTCGCGCTCCACTCGGGACTGGATGTCGCGAGAGTAAGACCGCCACTCATGGAAATTGAAGAAGACGAAGTGGCAGTGTTGAAAGATACTCTCAGAAAGTTCGGGAAAATTTCTTGAGCTTCAAGAACCAAAAAACCGAAAGGGGGTTTAGCGATGAAAAAGGGATTAATCGTGGGTCTTGTTCTGCTGTTAGTTAGCATTTGTTTTGCCGTTGAGGAGACTTATACTATACGGTTCAACACGGTAGCCTCGCCAACTCAGCCTCAAGTTCTGGCCATGAACAAATTTGCAGAGATCGTAGGAGACTTGAGTGGAGGCAAGATAGACGTGAAAGTCTTCCATTCAGGACAACTTGGTGACCAGCAGACATCGTTGCTTGCTGTGATGAGGGGTGATCTTGAGATGGCAGGCGATGGAGCTCCATCATGGTTTGCGGATCTCGGAAACATGCCTAAGATGGGGGTTCTGAATGCCGCCTATATCTTCAAGGACCTCGATCACATGTATTCGGTTATGAACAGTCCTCTGGTTAAAGGTTGGTTTGATGAGTTGGCTTCGAAGACCGGCATGAGGGTTTTGGATACATGGTATCTCGGTATGAGGCAGCTCAACACAACCGAAAAGGCAGGTCCCGTTTACAAGCCGGAAGATCTCAAAGGTATGAAGATCAGGATGCCCAACAATGAAGCATTCATGGACATGGGACGTGCAATCGGGAGCAATCCAACTCCAATGGGTTTTGGAGAAGTTTATCTTGCGCTCAAGCTGGGCACTATCGACGGGCAAGACAATCCGCTTCCAACTGATCTATCGGCCATGTTCGTTGAGGTCACTAAGTACATAATTCTTACGGATCACTCAATTGGAATGATAAATCCAGTAATCAATGAAAAGTTCTGGCAATCTCTGCCGGCAGAATACAGGACCTACATTATCAAAGCTCTTGAAGTAGCACGTTTCTACATGAACTACCTGGTTCTGGAACAAGAATCGAAGCTTCTTAAGCAATTTGTCGACGAATACAAAATGGAGATAATAGTTCCCGACAAAGAAGCCTTCATGAAATACGCAAGAGAGTTCTATTCACAAGATAAGTTCGACAAAGCCTGGGGCGCAGGAATGTATGAAGCAATCCAGTCTTATCCTTCCGACTAGCTGAAGCAAGAAGAAGTAGCTTGGAATGGGTAATCCCGGCCCAAGCTACTCTTTGTGGAGGACGATCATGAAGAGGTTCTTTGGAGTATTGTTTAGGTCGGTTCAAATTGCACTGAATCTAATAGAGTCTTGGGGAGGGATAATCTTCCTGGGATTGCTTTTTTTAAGTATCTTCCTGCAGGTTGTTCTGAGATATGTATTCAGGACTCCTTCACCCGAACTATTCGAGGTTGCCCAATATAGCTTCATATGGACTATATTCCTCGGTGCACCGTACGCTAGGAAATTCGATGCACATATTAAATTCGACATTATATTCGTCAAGCTTCCCAGAAAGGCCCAACTGATTCTACAGATAGCGTTCGATCTCTTCTTTTGCATTGTGCTTTTAGTAACACTGGGACCTGTGCTCGGCGATGTTCTTTTCTATAAGATCATCAAGTCCGAAGTCTTAAGGATTCCCTGGACTTATCTCTTCATGTGTTTCCCCATTTTCATGGTCTTGACTTTCATTCACAACGTAATCTGGATAGTGAAGAGCTTCATAGAACTCTTCTCCGGAAGAATCGTTCCCAAGGAGGTTGAACCATGGGATTGATACTCTTTTTCATAATATTTGGTGCTGCCTTCGCCCTGGGTTATCCGATAGCGTTTGGAATGATCATGGGGGGCTTTGCATACTTCATCACTTCGGGAATGGACCTGGGAATCTTCCTCGACATAATGGCAATAGAATTGAGAGCTCAGGATGTCTTGTTGGCAGTTCCAATGTTTATATTTGCTGCAAACGTAATGAACGATACCGAGATAACCGACCGGCTTTTCGGTTTCTTGAAGCAGCTCTTGGGAGGTGTAAGGGGTGGACTTGCATACGCGAACATCGGTGCCAGTATTATTTTTGCGGGAATGAGCGGATCGGAAATAGCTGACGTTTCCGGTCTTGGAACAATAGAGATAAAGGCAATGATGGACAATGGTTATGATGGAGCTTTTGCCTGCGCTGTTACATGCGCTTCGGCAACTATTTCTCCTCTCATTCCTCCCAGTATTCCGATGGTAATCTATGCCATGCTGACAGGAACCTCTCTGGGATATCTGTTTCTTGCAGGAATAATACCTGGGCTTCTTCTTGGCTTTCTTGAAGCTGGGATGGCCTTCTATCTTTCGAAGAAGAGAAACTATCCGGTAGGAAAGAGATATCCGCTTAAAGTAGTTGCGAAGAGCTTCATTAGATCCTTTCCTGCCCTGATGGCTCCGATCATTCTCCTGGCCGGTATCTACGGAGGAATATTCACTCCAACTGAATCCGCGGCCGTTCTCGCTGCATATTCTATACTTGTAAGCATCTTCATCTATCGTACGCTTGGAGTCAAGAAGCTGAGAAAGATAATGCTCAAAACTGTTTATAATGTAGGTGCGATAAGCTTCATGATTGCCGGTGCCTTCGTTGTGAAATATGTGCTTGCAAGAGAAGAGATACCTCTATTGCTGACGAACGCTTTCATGGATATGGGACTTCTTTCCAGTGCATGGGTACTGCTTTTAAGTGTGAACGTTCTTTTCTTCATACTTGGAATGTTCTTTGATGTGTCCGTTATACAGCTGGTTGTAATACCAATAGTCTTTCCGCTCGTGAGGGCAGTGGGAATAGATCCCGTTCACTTCGGAATCGTGACCACTTTCAATCTTATGCTCGCACTTGACACACCTCCCTATGGACAGACAGGCTTCATTACAAGCGCGATTAGCAAGACTCCCGTCGGCAAGGTTTTTAAGGAAATGCTAAAATACTGGATACCGATAGAAGTAATGGGACTAGTAATAATTACTTACTGGGCCGATTTTGTTTTGTGGCTGCCAAGATTACTGGGGTATGCTCATTAGGTCATGATTGAGGCTTTTGAATGCAGAGTGTTGAAAGGATAGTAAGGATCGTAAATTCATTTAGTCTTGAGAAATCAAAGCTTAGCCTAGACGATTTGACGAAAAAAAGCGGTCTTCCAAAGGCCACCGTGTATAGAATTGCGGAAGCTCTCTGCAAAGAACATATGCTTGAGAAGGATACCCTCACGTCTACATACAGAATAGGAATCAAGCTCTTTGAACTGGGGAGTCTCTATCTTTCCTCTATGAGACTTAAAGATGTGGCATTTACTGAGATGGAGAAGCTCCATTTGAAGACGGGTGAAACGATACACATGGGTATACTTGACGGGAATGAAGTCGTCTCCATTGAAGGATTTGAAAGTTCAAGGTCACTGCACACGAAGCTTTTGATAGGAAAACGAGCCCCTCTTTACTGCACCGCAGTCGGTAAAGCGATTTTGGCGTTTCTTCCTGATGCCGATCGTGAAGAGATGATAAAGGCTCTTGATCTTGTCCCTCAGACTTCAAGAACCATAACAGACAAGAATACTCTTAGGGAGGAATTGGAGACAATTAGATTGAGAGGAACGGCGTTTGACAAAGGAGAAAACGAAGAAGGAGTTGCATGTGTTGGGGCTCCTGTTTTTGATTCATCGGGTGAGGTCGTTGCATCAATAAGCATATCCGGTCCGATTTTCAGGATGGGAGAGAAAGTGATGTTTGAGTATTCCAATCTCTTGAAAGAAGTTGTGGAGAGAATCTCTTTTGCGCTAGGGCACGGATCACAGATGTAATGCCAAGTAGCTTGTATAGACTTGTTTTGATAGACACATTGTTGATTAAGAATCCAACTATCAGTTCTCAATGACCCGGCGCGCGTCTTACAACCATCTTCCTTCAGATGCTTTTCTTGCCGTTCTTCAGAAGTCAGTTCGGTATGCAATGTCTGTGGCTGTGAATGCAGAATCAGGATTCGTTGGCGTTGTCCAGCATCTGCTTTCTCGTCTTCTGAGAATACCTGAGTCACAACATCCAAGATTCCCGTTCTCTATTTGAAGTGAACTGAAGTTTCTTCATATTCTAAGTAGATACTCTACCATTGATAAAAATCCAAGCGCAAATCTGGCAGCACACAATTGCACCTCTGACAGTAATTGAAGCGTGAAGAAAAATCGTTTGCATAAGAGACGCGTTCGCGATTGATGAATGAACAGCGTCTACTCTCTCCACAATCCATAAGCCTAATTTGACAAGTACGTGAAGCTACGGGAATCTGCTTCAGTTACCGTCAACTCTCCGCAGAGTCTTAATAATGATTTTTTTCACAATCCATGAGGAATATAATTACGTGTAAGAAGACTAGAAGATATGTGGTTCACGTATTTTGGAGGAAGTTACAACGAGTATTGAATGTAGGGGAGGATTCATGATGCGAATAGCGGTGGTTCTATTGACAGTATTTGCTGTCGTCTTTCTGGCTACAGGCTGTATCTTCAAAACCGTTACTCTCACTATGCTTGAACCAGAAAACGGTGGGGAGGTTCAGCCCCTTCCTGGGGTTCACAATTACCTTACTGGTACTGTTGTGAGCATCGAGGCAACTCCCGGAGATAACTGGGATTTCGATCGATGGGAAGTAGATGGAGGGTTCTATTCAAGCGAGGAAGCAACGACTCTTAAGATGGACTCCGAAAAGGTGGTCAAAGCCTTTTTCGTGAGGAAACCTGTAACCCTGACGATGCTTGAGCCCTCTGGACAGGGTGATGTTGATCCGGATCCTGGCATGCTTTCCTTTGAGTATGGAGCTGTTGTAGACCTATCGGCTACTCCAACCAAAGGTTGGGAATTCGATCGCTGGCAGGTGAATGGAGCCTTCTACTCGAGCGCGGAATCTACGACTCTGACGATGGACAATGATAAGACTGTGAAGGCGTTCTTCAACGAAGAGCCTGTAGCTTCGGTGACACTATATATGCTCGAACCCATTGGGCAGGGTGAGATTCAGCCTCTAGAAGGAGATCACGAGTATAATGCTGGGACAGTCGTTACTCTTAAGGCAACCCCCTCTGAAGGCTGGTTGTTTGACCACTGGTTGGTTGAGGGCGCATTATATTCCGGCGACCAGGAAGCCTACCTCACAATGAATACAGATAGGAATGTAAAGGCAGTTTTTGTCAGGAAGACCTACACACTTACAATGCTCCAGACTTCAGGAAGTGGAAGTGTTGAGCCTCCAGTCGGTTCACATGTTTATGAGGAAGGCACTGAAGTTATGCTAGTTGCTTCGCCTGCAAATGGTTGGGAATTTGATTACTGGCAGATCGATGGGGTAGTTGTTACAGGCAATCCGGAACACAAAGTAACTATGGACGCAAACAAGACGGCAAGAGCCTTCTTTGTCGAAGAGCCACCTGTAGTCTTTACCTTGACGATGATGGAACCCTCCGGGCAGGGCTCTGTGAGTCCTCCGTTTGGAATCACACATACATTGAAGGAACCGTTGTCTCCTTAACGGCAACTCCCGAAGAAGGATGGGAGTTTGAGTCGTGGCATGTGGATGGAGTGAATTTCTCAAATGTCGCGAACGTCACAATTGTCATGGATAGCAACAAATCCGTCTCAGCCTCCTTTGTGAAAAAGGCTGAGAAGGTGATTCTAGAGATCTACAAGTCCGGAAGAGGGACAGTAAGCCCGCCGGAAGGGATGTATGAATATGATAAAGGATCTTCTGTCGATCTAAGTGCAACACCTGCTTCTGGTTATCACTTTGAAGAATGGCTTGTTGATGGCACAACTTACCTGGTGCAGAACATAACGATAACACTCGAGTGGGACACGGTAGCTATCGCTACTTTTAGGTGTAACTGTGGGGGCGAAGGTCAAGAGTGACGGTAGGTCTGAAGTATAGGTAGAGATTAAGAGTCGCTTCTCAGTATCTCAAGGAATCCTTTGACGACTCTTTTGTCGAACAACGTGCCGGAGTTCTTGAGAAGATACTTGATCGTTTCTTCTTTGCTCCAGGCCTTCCGGTAAGGTCTATCGGAAATCAGCGCATCGTATACATCAACAACGGCGAATATTCTGGCGGCCAGCGGTATCTCTTCTCCTTTAAGTCCTCGAGGATAGCCGCTGCCGTTCCAGCGCTCGTGATGACAATAAGGAATATCCAGCGAAGGACGAAGGTACTCGACCTTTGACAGCGGTTCATATGCGGTTGCAGGATGGGTTCTCATTATCTTCCATTCATCTTCGGTGAGAGGTCCCTTCTTCAACAACACGCTGTCCGGAATCGAAATCTTGCCAATATCGTGAAGTAGGGCAACGCGGTAGATGTTCCCCAAATCTTCTTCTTGTGCTCCCATCTTTCTGGCAAGAGTAATCGTGAGGTCACTCTTCGTGAGTGTTCTTCGGTGTCCATTTCTCTAATTTCAAGAGATAGCAAGGACTTCAAGTGTCTGATCGTAGGCCTTTGCTATCATTCTATTGCTTTCTCTAAGACTCTCCATCATCAAGGTAACGTCTATTGCGAGCGAAGCCTGCCCGGCAAGTGTCTGCAGAAAGTCATTCCATTCCTGTCCCTATGGACTTCCTTTCTGTCAAACACTTCAAGAACTCCCAGGACCCTCCCTCTTGTCTCTAGAGGCACGGCATGATAACCCTTCACCTTCATTTCCTCGATCATTTCGAGTCTTGGGCACTCAAGATTTCCAGGAGTGTTCAGGGGGCCAAAATACGGTTTTCTGGACAAAGCAACACTGCCGGGAATAGTTCCTTCTAATGGAAGCTCTCTGAAGTTCATTTCTTCAATGATGACTCCCATTCCGTGAGCATATCTTAGAACCTTACGGTCTTCATCAATTAAGAAGACGTCGGCCCGTCTACGCTAATTCTTGAAATCAGTCTTTCAAGAAAGACATCCAACATCTTTTCAAGTTCAAAGTGATAGCTGACCGCCATTTCTATTTCGTGCAGTGCACGAATATTTGCCAGCTTGTGCATTGCGCTTCTTTCGGACTCTACTAGCTGGGTTATGTCTACACCTGTCAGAACGAAGTAATCATGCTCCTCCTTCCAGCTCGTTAGGTTACTCAGCGCCCATCGAATGTGAAGAGTTGACGATAATGTCTCCAAATCAGCTTCGTAGAAGTTCTCCACCTCGTCATCAGCTATCTTGCTTGAGGTATTTTTTACCCAGTATGCTAAATCAGGGTTCGCGAAAACCTCGGAACACGCTTTTCCCGAGATTTCTTTCGATTTGAGTGCAAGAGTCTCCTCGAGCGCCTCGTTTGTGAAGACTATCCTTTCTTCGCTATCAAAGACCGCAACGAAAACTCCTGCCGTGTCGAGGACTGCATCGGAAAAGTCTTCCTGTTTTGCCAGTTCGAGTTGAGTGTCGTTTTTCCCTTTGAACTCACGGTAAATGAGAAAGTAGAATAGAAGACCGCTGAAAAGGACGAAGGCCCAGCCCTTGTAAGTCTGTGCGTGCGTTGAGGTGCTTCTCTCAACGAACATCCAGTCTACAACCATATCCGACAACAGTATCCATAGGATTCCGAACAATATGTATAGAAAAGCTACTTTCAGCGCTGGATTCTTCTTACTTGAATTCTATTCGACTTGTGACAAGAAAAACAATACAAGCTGAGAGAGGTAGGTCTGTTGGAATATGCTGTTTGCGGGAAAGACCATGGCTAAGTATGCTTCTCTCTTGTGCACGATAAGCAACGATCACTAAGTGATTCGTCGTCTCTCTTAGCGATGAGACATGTGAATTCAATAAAGCTGACCGAAGATACCCCAAAGTCTCATGCTAACTGATTCGATAAATCTGAACGAGCTTCCCTGTACTCTCCCATTTTGGCAAACAACGATGTACTATCGTGGGGGTGACAACCGGGAATTATCAGGAATCTTCGTGCTGTTTTGTTCATAAGAGTTATAGATTATGTGAGGGTCATGATGCTCGCCATTTACAGACTCGACAGTCGAGAAGCAGATCAAAGAGAGTAGTGGAAAAACTTAACGTACGATGCATTTTATTGGAATATAGGAGTCGTTTGCTATGAAAAGATACTTCTTACCGGCGGTGACGACGCTTATCGTTCTTATAGTTTTTACTGGGTGTTTCAAACCCAACAAGACTCCCGAGAACGTTAGAAATTACGTTGAAGCCGTTTCTGATAAGTGGAATCAGTTATTCTCAAATTCGTTGGAACTGGTCTCCTGGGATTACCATGGAACTATAGCCGATGACAACGACCTTAAGGAGACGGTGGAACTGCTTACTGATCCCGATTCTGTTCGGCTTTTCCAGATAGACATCACAGACCCTTCTTTTGCATCCGTAGTTCTTCTCTCTTCAATTCCTTCTGCTGACCAGGACGACTTTTCCGAAGCGGTTGAGAAGCTTGTTGAACTTGGCCAACACAGAATAAGACTGAACTGGAAGACAATCTCTTCTGGGTCAGAATTCACAACAGTTGCCCTTGTTGATGAAGATAACATGGTCTGGGATTCTGTGATCGGAAGCGTTATTTTAGAATAAGAGGGATTCTCTCCCGTTGCTGGAGAGAAGTCTGGCAGCGTTATCACCAAATGGCTCTGGGAGCAGAGATAGGCAAGATCAGTAGGTGTTTTTAGATTACTCGCTGTCAAAGTTGAGTCATTTGCGGGCGGTAGAATTTGCAGCTCAGTTGCGACGGAGTTCAGATTATTGTGTAAGCATGTTACGAAATCATTGAGTGAATCCTGTCGATGTTGTTCACATATCGGTTATTATTAAAGGCCAGATAAAAGAAGAAGTGTATAATTATCATGTTAGGAGTAACGGTAATTTGAGGTGGTGATTTTGATGGGTTTTGCCGTCAGAAGAAGCAAAAAGCCCAGAATAGGACACATAAGAAACAACTTCATAAGAGCATCCGTTCTACTCGGAATAGTAACACCCGTATCGGTTTATGGAATTGTTGGATTCTTGAGGGCTGGGGATAGACTAGATGGTTTTGGATGGTTGTTATTTCTTTTGATAGCTGTCTGGATCCTTGTCGGAGCTATCTGGATTCTGTCTCTGAAAGCCTATCTAGAGGCGCGTGAGCAAGTGAAGAAGAGCCCGGGAGGTTTCAGAAGAAGAAATCTCAAACCGGCAGGCATCATGTTCAATAGGTCACAGGCGAGTCCAATAAGGATGAAATCAACTTGACTTTCGATTATTGATGAACCACTCGTATAGTTCGGGATTAGAGTAAGTTTCTGTCCATGAATCGTGTCCGGCATCGGGATATATGGTTAATATGGGATGCGCACCGAACTCTTTCAGTGTCCTTACGAGAACTCTACTCTCTTCAATCGAGACTATGTTGTCCTTTTCACCATGAAAGGCCCAAACAGGAAGGTCTTTGATCTCTGCGACTCTCTCCGGGAAACCAAGAATTTCAAGTCCCCCGCCACAGATTGGTGCAATGGCCGAGAAGAGTTCAGGGTACTCGACGGCCATATGCCATGTGCCAAATCCTCCCATTGACAGTCCTGTCAGATACAATCTTGAAGAGTCAACTCTATACTGTTCAACTATTGAATCTACAAGAAATCTCAGATCCTGAAGCCTGTTAAGCCACCAATCGTTTTCCGGGCATTGAGGTGAAACAGTTATGAAAGGAAAATCTGTCATCTCATCCACTACTTTTGGAATTCCATGCTTCTTAAGTAGCCTGAGATCGTCTCCTCTCTCTCCTGCGCCGTGAAGAAAGAGAATGAGGGGCCAATCACTCCCTTCAGAGTTGTACTGCAGTGGGAGTGAGAACAAGTAATCGAGCTTCCTGTCTAGAGAATAACTAATTCTTGATGAGTGAAGTTCCATTGTCACACCTCCTTGCAGTCTTCAATCAACAGCATAACATTACGGAAGTAGAATTCTTTAGCTCAATTCACAGTAAGAGACGTCTTGATCATCGGCAGGATTCTGATCAGCAACATACCGGCAGATGTCCATCAAGAGGAGTGAGAATCTATATTAGCTGACCTTGATGAGACGCATCGGAGGTTTATGAGCACATGTTTTCTATTGATTTTTCTATTGATACCGAGTCATTAGCTGTCGGTCATACAGATTGGGCTTTTGTGGCTCGAGAGCGACCAGGGCCCAATGAGTCTACAATGATCGGCAGTGATCTGGGTCTAGTCAACTTCACCTAGTTCTATAGACCGAAAGACCTGCCAGGATAGTTTCTTCAACTGCCAGATCTCGATTAAGCATCACTATATCCGCTATAGATCCTTCTTTCAGTCTACCTCTGTTGCTGATTCCAAGGCTCTGAAGGGCGTTGTAGGAAGAGACTCTCGATAGTTCCTGAAGACTGCAGCCGGTCCACTCCCTGAAGTTTCTGGAAGCTCTGTCCATGGTAAGAGTACTTCCCGCAAGAGTCCCATCTTCGAGAGTTGCCTTGCTGCCATTGACTTCTACTCTTAGGCCTCCAAGGTCATATGTTCCGTCATTCAGTCCGGTCGCATCAAGAGAATCAGTGACCAAAATTATGGCTTCACTACCACGAATCTTATGAATCATTTCAACGAATTCAGGCGCAGTGTGGATACCGTCTGCGATCATTTCCAGCTTCATGGGCAGCAAGAACCCTGATCCAACACAACCAATCTCCCTGTGATGAAGCGTGTTCATTCCGTTAGGAAAGTGAGTCATTCTCTTGCAGCCGTTCTCGTAAGCTTTCTTCATCTGATGATAGGTGGCGTCTGTATGTCCAATAGAGATAGTTATTTCTCGTTTTGCAATCTCGGGGAGAACTTCAAGAAAGCCTTCGATTTCCGGAGCCATTGTTATGAGCAAAACGATATCCGATAGCACAGACCTAAGTTCTTCAACTGTTGCAGGTCTTATTACAGAGG
Organism: Mesotoga sp. UBA5557; assembly: GCF_002425715.1. Lineage (NCBI taxonomy): Bacteria > Thermotogati > Thermotogota > Thermotogae > Kosmotogales > Kosmotogaceae > Mesotoga > Mesotoga sp. UBA5557. Next base: position 3,237 of record NZ_DIMV01000099.1, on the reverse strand, counting down.
GGTTCTGAGCGCCCTTTTTCTTTGGGTTTATGTATGGACCTTCAAAATGAACTCCCCTAACTGCTGTTCTGGGCCTCTCGGTAACATAGTCAGAAACAAGATCAGCAACTCTTTTCATTTCTTTCGCTTCAGCAGAAACTGTCGTTGGAAGAAGAGAAGTCACACCATGAGTTACAGCGAACTCCTCCCACCTTTCAAGATCTCTTGTATTCATCGTCATGCAGTTAATTCCAACTGCACCATGCGAATGCGTATCGACAAAGCCAGGCATGGCTATTGAACTGAAATCTCCGCCCGTTTTCGCAATTGATTCGATTTTGTTTCCAGATATTCTGATATTTGCGATGTATTCCCCATCGACTGGATCAACAACGAGAACCCTTTTTAATTCCATTCAAGTCATCTCCCTTCAGACTCAATTATTACATCATTGGGAGAAATCCGTACAACGCATGAGCGAAGTCACTTGGTGGCAGGGAGGATACAGGGGGTATGAAAGACATCTCTAGAACGATAAGACATTCTTCGCCTTTGGAAGAGAGGGGGCGTATGCTCTGTTTTCGGAAAGTGAGCCGTTAACGGTTAACTGCAAGGCTTCTGCACCTCTGGCTGCATTTCTCTTTCTTGTCGGAGAACGACGGGCCGTTGACTGCCGATGTTTATCAATTCTCGCTGTCAAGAAGCGAAGCTCTCTATAACGCTCTTTAGGGACTCGTTTTTAACATCTAGTTTGCTTTGATAAGAGTACAGGCATCACCGTCTAGATAGCATCAGAACTTTTACAGCAGTAAGATCAAGCTGTAGCCTTACATTGGGCATATGAAATGGCTTAACGGTTTGTCAGTTGAAGCTCTGAAATGAGCCAATATAGTGAAAAAAATAAATGAAAGTCGGAATGTTGCCACTACTTGGCTTTGAGAAGGCCTATTGATGGGATTATAGACAGTTTTCTGAAGTCTTCTTCATTGGAACACGTCTTGTTTCTCAACCTCTAAGTCTGAGATAGGGTGAGTAGACTGTTTCTTGGGCTTGCCAGTACCAATTATCGCCGATTAGCTTCACTGCTCCACTGGATATTGAGCGCTTGAAATACGTACTTCTGGGAAAACTGCGAAGGTCATCCCTTGAGATCACAAGACGAAAATACATCATAAGACTACAATTAGTGTTTAAATTTCTAAAGTCAATCATTATATACTTGCTTTGTTGTGTCCAATCAGGCAACAGAAAAGAGGGGGGTAAGCCATGAAATTGAAACTGGTTCTTGTAATCGTTCTTATTTCTACGGTTGCTTTTGGCAATTTCTTTCAACGGTCCGACGAGTATTTGAGAAGACAGAACGAAGTGAAAAGCACCCTGGAATTCTCGCTGACATTCGAAGAGGCTAAAGAGATCATTGTGAAACATTATCCGGAGCTCAAGAGCGATGAAGAAGTGAGAGAGTTCATCGTTGAAAGAGACATACAGAGAACTATCATTGACGGTGTAGAGATGTATTACACAGACTTGGAGCATAACCTCTTTACCCGCGATCCCGAACTTGTCGAGCGAGAGCCAGAGTGGTCAGCGGGCAACGTCTTGCTGGTCAGGTACCTTCTAGAAGAGTACGGACCAAAGAATACGCCTTTCGCCTCCTTCAAGCCAGCTCACAGCCCGTATTTCAACCCGAAGGACTACCTCGTGGAATACAGAGTGAATACCGAAAGATCCCTCCTGCCGGATAAAGGTTCGCTGAGAATCTGGTTCCCTCTTCCTCTGCAGACGGCGGCTCAAGAGAATATCTCTGTACTTGAGGTGACCCCGAAGGAAGCGGTGGTCGGCCTTCCCAGAACTTCCGGTGATATAGCTTATGTCCTTTTCGAATTCGATCTTTCAAATCTCGTTGAAGATCTGGACATAACCGTGCAATTTACTTTCACACACTATCAGCAGCAGTTCGATATAGATCCCGATCAGGTGGGCGAATACGACAAGGAAAGCTCGCTTTACAGAGAATACACGAAGTCTGAAGGAAGCATTTATTACGATGAAAGGTTCGAGGAGCTTGCCAGAAGCGTCGTAGGTGATGAGACAAATCCCTATCTCCAGGCAAAGAAGATATATTACTACGTTGTTGAAAACATCAAATACACTTTTATGGCCCACGTTGCAATAGAGGCGGCCGGAATTCCGGAAAGCCTCTACTCTTTCGAACACGGTTACGGTGATTGCGGTACTCAGTCGATGATCTTTTCAGCCCTCTGCAGATCCATCGGAATACCTGCAAGGGCGCCGGGAGGCTTTCAGGTTTTCTCCGGACAGCTGGGTTCTCATTTTTGGGCTGAGTTCTACCTGCCGAATTACGGTTGGGTTCCTGTAGACACCTCGGCAGGACAGATTGCGACCTACACTTATGGTATTACCGAGGAAGAGCGAAAGGCGTTCATCGATTACTTCTTTGGCAACCAAGACCCGTTGAGACTCGTGGTTCAAAATTCCGTAGACTTTCTGCCCGCCGAAAAACCTGCCGACACTCAGCTGCTTGAGATCACGCTGCAGTCTCCATTTGTTGAAAGCGAATTCGGCAACGAGGAGTTTGATGTCACTATCGCGATACTGGATTCATTCAGCATGAAGACGGTTTTGTTGAAATAGAGCCGTGGTAGGGGGTAGCGGGTAGGGGGTCGGTAAGAGCAAAAGATCAGTTGCAAGATGCAGAAGTGATGCTGCCTCCGGCAGGAAGTGAGGCTCGCTGGCGGAGGAAGTGATGCCCGGAGGAACATCCGGGGAAGTGATGCTGACGCTTTCGCGCCAGAGATTAAAGATCCTGTAGAAGCACTAAGGGTATACCAAAACAAAAGGATACGATCGAGAAGTCTTTTGATGACTTGAAGAATCAGCTGGACATGAAACGCCTGCGCATTCACAGTGCTGCTTCTATGGATGGCAGACTCTTTGTTCAGTTCATTGCCTTGATCCTTATGAGTGCTTTGAGAAAGAAAATGTGTGATACAAAACTCATAGAGAAATACACCGTCCGAGAACTCCTTCTCGAGATGGAAACATTAACTCTGGTACGATATTCAGGCAAGTACGGTCATATCCTTACTGAGATTACCAAACCACAACGCGAAATACTCCAGAGTCTGAAGATTCAACCAAATACATAGGTATAATCTGTCCGGGAAATTAGTTTACTAACTATTCCCTCAGCTTTCAGTGCACTCATGCTTGCTGCCAACTCGATTATTCTTTCAT